>JASEEW010000059.1 GCA_030019485.1 Thermoplasmatales archaeon
CAATCACAGCAACTGCAAGCGATACTTTAAGTGGTTTGGCAAATGTAGAATTATGGCATAGAAATTCTACAGATAACAGTACATGGAGTGCGTGGGTATTATTTGGTACAGATACAGCCTCGCCATGGGAATGGTCATTTAACTTCCCGAATGGTACTGGTTATTATGAGTTTTATTCCAGGGCTAATGACACCGCAGGCAACTATGAGGATGCACCAACAAATAATGATACCATCTGCGGTTATGATAATGTAGCACCAACTGTAACAGCCACAACCCCTTCAAACGGTGGAACAACGACTAATGTATGGCAGAATGTTTCCTTTGATTTTAGCGAACCGATGAACACAAGCATAACACCAACGATTTCAACAAACATGAGTGGAACAATCACTTATTCATGGGAGTCAAACACTAAACTTTGGGTGAATCATTCCCTGGCACTTAATGTGGATACTAGTTATTATGTTAACATCAGCGGGGTGGAAGACCTTGCAGGGAATCAATTATCAGGCAATTACATGAACATAACATTTACCGTAAAGTCAACAAACAACCCCCCAACCACTACAGGTGTCTGCCCAGGTGACCAGGCAACATTAGAATGGTTTAAAACAGCCATAACAATAAACTGGACGTACAGCGACCCAGACGGAGATTCGCAGTCTGGTGTTGACATAGATTATTCAACAAACAGCGGCGGCAGCTGGAGTGATTTGTATTATAGCACAAGTTATGCAAGTTCATCATGGGACTGGAACAATCCACCTGAGTCCAGTACTTTAAAGGTTAGGGTGAAAACATATGATGGTGACCTTTGGAGCACAGAATGGTGTGAATCCAACTATGACTTTGGACACGACTCAGTTCCACCAGCATCATCTCTGTTTCCTATTTCACCATACTGGAACACAACAGGAACAGTTGATATTACTGTTAGTGGGACAGATGCGACAAGCGGTGTGAAAAACGCAACCCTTCGGTACAGATACAGAGCGGATAATGATAGTGCTTGGAGTGAATGGAGTAATTTTTCAACAGTCAGCAGTCAACCTTATGTCTTCTATTTTAATATGCCAAATGGTGATGGGCACTATGAGTTCTACTCCATAGCATGGGATAATGCAGGAAACAATGAATCTGCACCAGAAACCGCTGATGCTTCCTGCGGTTATGATTCCACACCACCAAGCTCATCAGTATCTCCTTTCGTAAAATACTGGTTTAATCAGACATCAGTTAATGTTGGCGCATTAGCAACTGATGCAACAAGTGGTGTAAAGAATGTTACCCTGTGGTACAGGTACAGCAGTAACAATATCAGCTGGGGTGATTGGACATTATTTGGAACAGACACATCCCCGTCATGGGAATGGAGCTTTGACTGGCCAAACGGCACTGGGCATTACCAGTTTTATTCAATAGCAATAGATAATCTTGGATGGGTTGAGGCAGCACCTTCAACCGCGGATGCTAACTGTGGGTTTGACAATGTTGTTCCAGACTGCTCCATATCCTACCCTGATGATCCAATAATCAATACCCTGAACCTAATAAATGGGAGCTGCTCAGACACCATGTCAGGAATAAACAGGGTGAACATCACGATTAAAAACACGGATAATGAAACAGTTTATGTTCCAGATGAAGAGACGGTGTTGTCAGGTTCGGATTGGTCATATCCCTGGACACCGCCGTATGATGGTAATTATACTGTAACAGCAACCTCGTTTGATAACGCATTAAACTCCAAAACTGTCTGGATAAAGTTTATGTTTGATAAAACAACACCAACCACAAGCATCCTGGTTTCTGGAACCCTGGGAACAAACAACTGGTATGTTTCAAATGTCACAGTAAACTTAACAGCAAGCGATAAAATGAGCGGCGTCCGGTCAATAACGTATTCAATAGGAGGAAATGAAACAACAGTATATGCAGCATCAACAACTCTTATTTTACAGGAAACAACCACAATTTACTACTGGTCAGCAGACAATGCAGGAAACAACGAAACATTCAAGAGTAAAAAAATAGAAATAGACAGAATAAAACCATCTGCACCAGAATTAATTTCACCGGTCAACAATTCATGGACAAATGCTACAACTATTATTTTTAACTGGGAAAATGCAACAGATAATATTTCCTACATATCAAACTACACACTGAGTGTAGATAACAATTTTGATTTTTCATCACCTGAGTACACTGCCCTGTTAACGGTATCAGAAAACAGCACATCACTTGATGAAGGGGTCTATTACTGGAAGGTCACAGCAACTGATAATGCAGGAAACAGCAATGTCTCCGGGATTCGGGTAATAAAAATAGACAGGGTTAAACCAGGGAATGTAACACTGATATACCCTGTTGGTGTCACCATCAATGACACAAACCAGCCGAATCTCACATGGACAGAGGCTGAAGATAACCTATCAGGAGTAAAGGAATATATAATAGAGATAGATGAAAAAGGAGAAGGTTTCTTATCACCTTATATTCTAACCTCGGTCACAAACAGCATAGCTCTCTCTCAACAGGGTTTCTCCCTTTCAGATGCAAAATATGAATGGAGGGTGAGAGCGGTGGACAATGCAAGCAATTATGGTGAACGGAGTGAGATTAAGGAGTTCACAATAGAAACAAAAGCTCCAACCATAAACAAGTTTTTAATAAACAATGGTGAGGAATACACAAATAATAAATCTGTTATTCTAACAATAAATATCACAAATGCAACAATAATATGGCTATCAAATGATGGTAGCGACTGGCCGTACAATATAACCATAACTGAGGGTTACTCCTTTGCTGGAGATATAAAGTGGAATCTCACTGAGGGTGATGGAAAGAAAACAGTGTATCTTAGATGCAAAAACATGACTGCCTATTCTTACCTTTCTGTGTCCATAATACTGGATCAGACTGCCCCTTCTATTTCCCTGCTCTCTCCTGATAATGATACATGGGTCAACAGTGCTTATGTTTCATTTAAATGGAAAGCACATGATTTAACCTCAGGGTTAAATGGAACATGTCATATACAGATTTCTACTGATAAGGCGTTTTCAGTAATTGTTTATGAAAATAGCAGTGTATCTGGTAGCTTGGTGAACAACGAAACAAGCAGTTATTCCTATCAATTTTTGTCTGATAATATCTATTATTGGAGAATAATTATGAAGGATAATGCATCAAACTACAATTACTCAGAATCCTGGATTGTTAAGCTGGATGCAACACCACCAAATCCACCCAATCTTATTTCACCAGGAAACAATTCAAAGGTTAACAGCAGTGTTGTAACATTCATCTGGAGCAGTGTAACAGACTTCTCAGAAATAGCAAATTATCTAATACAAATAGATAATGATTTTGATTTCTCATCACCTTTACACTCAGTTTATTTAGACACAAATTCTACTTCGTTCAATCTCACTGACGGTGCTTGGTACTGGAAGGTTAAAGCAACTGACAATGCAGGCAACACCGGAAATTTCTCAATCACGTATAAAGTCAGGATTGATACTGGCAGACCATCCAATCTTAGAATTGAGATAAACGCGGGTGCAAGTGAAACCAACACGGAAGATGTGTATCTAGCAATATATGCGGAGAATGCATCTGAGATGCTTATTTCAAACTATGAGGATGTTTGGGATGAAAATTGGATAAATTACACAACACTGTATGAGTGGAAATTAATTTATCTTTCCCCTGGCTCTGCTCCTGTGAACAGAACAGTCTGGATAAGGTTTAGAAACAAAAATGGGGAATCCTTAACAATAAACGACGCAATTCTGCTAAACAAAAAGCCACCTGTGGTAGTAATAAATGAAACATGTTCTATAATAAACGAAACGTCAATTACACTTTACTGGCATTTAAGTGATGAAGGTGAAAGTGATACAATACATCATTTTGAGGTCTCGAACAGGTATGGGACATGGATTGATGTGGGGCTAAACAGGTCGTACACGTTTGAAGGGCTCTCTCAAGGGTACCATGTTTTCTATGTTAGAGGATGGTACAAAGATGAGGATACACCTGGAGGGGCAGATTCTCTGCCAGTACTTGTGGATGCATTGAATCCTTTGTTTACTTCAATAGGGATTGGGGATGGTAGCGGATACACAAACTCAACATCTGTTCAATTACATATTCATGCTGTTGATAATCAATCTGAGATTGTGTATGTCTCAGGTATACATAAACTATTTATTTCAAATGATAACAGCAACTGGGTGGAATATGAGTACAACCTTTCGCCAGTTTTCCTGGATGGAGTATTTGATTGGGACATCTTGTGGAATGGTATGGATGAGGATGGGAATAAAACAATTTATTTCAAACTTGTTGACTATGCCTTAAACATAGCAACAACTACTAAGGTAATATTCCTAGACAGAGCAAAACCAACCAACCTGAGCATTACAATATTTGAGGGTGAGTACACAAACTCAACATCAGTTAATCTGATACTAAATGCAAGTGACCCTGGTTCAGGGGTATGGAAAATGTCTTTCTCTGAAAATGGGGTAGACTGGTCTGGCTGGATAGATTATTCTACAGATTATATCTATCAACTGCAATCTACTACCGAGGGCTTAAAGACGATTTATTTCAGGGTCAAAGACAGATCTGGGAACTGGGATTGGAATCGGAGCAGTGCCAATATCACCCTCGATTTAACAAACCCTGACTTTACCAGTTTAACTCAAACACCGCTCAACTTAACTGAGGATTCAACCTATTTCAATATCACAGTTACGATTATAGAAGGTAATCTAGGCATAATCATACCGAGTTTGATATACAGAGTTGGGGAGGGAACTGAGGTTACAGTTCAAATGAAACTGCTGACTTGGAAAACATTCTATTTGAATCTCACGGAAATAGACTTCAACGCATCGCAGGGCAAAAATTTATACTATAGAATTCGATGCTTTGACCTTGCAGGCAATATCAACACTAGCTTGGAGATACAGGTGTACATTGAGCCTTTACCAGATGTACCTGAGCCGGGCTCACCAAGCAACTACAACATTATAAACTCGAATACCACAACCCTGAACTGGGCGAAAAATACTACAGAGCCAGGATGGTATTCTGTGGAGTACAGGGTAGTAGTAGAATATTATAATGAGAGTTTAGGAACATTTGTAGAGATACTTAATGAAACTGTAAGCGCTCCTGAAACTATTGTATCTAATCTAGCTCATAACATAACCTATTACTGGCAAGTGAAAGCTGTGAATGGTAGCGCTGAAAGCAAATGGTCAGAACGATGGCAGTTCACGGTTAAACTTCCTGATTTATCTATTGCTAAGATATCATTTGAGCCTTCAGACACCATACCAGTGGAGACGACTGTGCTGATCAATGTCACCATAAATAATATTGGGGAAAGTGACGCAGAAAATGTTTCAGTATCATTCTACAAGAAGCACCCACATGAGCTGGGATCTGCACATATTGATACTATCACAGGACTCCGCATTAGAAAAGGGGGGAATGTGACAGTCCTGTTACCTTATTATCAATCAAGCCCTGAGAAGTTTTCAACATGGGTATGGGTAGACTCTGATAATAAAATAGTTGAAATAAGGGAGGATAACAACCTTCTATCTGGCATTGTGGAGTTTGTATCATCTCTTGATGTCCTACCAACAAACATAACTTTTTCAGTAAATGGTGCTGAGCCTTCCTATATATTTGAAAATGATGCTGTCACAATAACTGCTGAAATAATCAATCTGGGTGGTGATATAAAAATCCCATTCTGGGCAGAGTTCTGGTTTGGTGATTTTGAAAACGATACATTCAACGGCAGTTTGGTGGGAAAGGCTCAGGTTGAAAAAATATTAACTGGTAAAACAGGAAGTGTCTCTATTAACTGGAAGGCAGGGGTTGGTGATTACAAAATATGGGTTTTTTTGAACACAACAAACCTTCCTAGTGAAAAGGTTGACAACAACTGGTTTAACAAAACCTTTACTGTTAATTTCCCAACCCTAATAACAATTTATTCATCTGTATCCCTTCTTACTACTGAGCCATCTGGCACATTGTCATATACTATCATTATAACAAATATTGGGCAGATTAATGATACATACAATCTCACTGTTGAAGATTTATCATCAGGCTGGGGTTACTCATTCATTTATAATGGCAACAAAATAGAAAATGTTACGCTCAACCCGGGGGAAACAATTGAAATCCTACTCAGGGTTAAAGGCGGGGGTGAACCTGGAACGTACAGTTTCAGGGTTGTTGCATCCTCACAGAAAGACCCAAGAGCAGTATATGAAACAGAGTTAACAGCGAAAATAAAAGAGCCTTTCCCATGGTATTTGCTTATCATTGCGGTTATCGCAGCCGCTGTTATTACTGTTGTGGGTTTGCTTGTGAAAAAAGGCGTAATCGTTGTTAAGGCAAAGCCTGCGGTAAAAATTGAATCAGGGTACAACTATTTGATAAAAGGTACTGATGTGAGGAAAGCCTATGCTGTGTTCATGCAGCTCATGAAAAAAGCACCAGGGCTGTGTATCACAAGCACGCATCCAAGAAAAAGAAGGGATGAATACAAGTTGAGCTGTCCTGTTTACTGGCTGACAGATGTCACAAAAACTGATGAAAAAACACTTCATCCTGAGCGCCTTGATTTTGAACTCTTCAAAACAGTGAGGGAATTTGCAGAGGAAAAGCATGGCGTGATAATGCTTGATGGTCTTGAGTATCTTGTTCACGTAAACGGTTTTGAGAGAACAATGGATTTCATTGATTCAATCAGGGATGCTATATCAACGCACAATGGAACACTTGTTGTTCCTGCAAACCCGTCTGTTTTTAAAGAAGAAGAACTCGGGATGCTTGAGAAAAGGTTTGACAGGATACTTGGATAACTTTTTATTCTTTTAACATGATATTAGGAATGATGAATTTAGACAGGTTAAAAAAAGAGAAAAATGCTGTAATACTTGCTCACAATTATCAGCTCCCAGAAATCCAGGATGTTGCAGACTATCTTGGTGATTCACTTGCCCTTGCTCAATCAGCATCAAAAACAGACACGGATGTTATTGTTGTCTGCGGTGTTGATTTTATGGCGGAGACAGCATTAATTCTCAGCCCTGATAAGGTTGTTGTTTTACCTGATTTAGCAGCAACCTGTCCTATGGCTGCAATGGCCACGCCAGAAAAATTGAAAAGAATGAAAAATGAGCACCCTAATGCCAGGGTTGTTAGTTATGTGAACACAACAGCAGAAATAAAGGCATTATCAGATGTATGCTGCACATCAGCAAATGCTGTGAATGTTGTAAAATCCCTGCCGGAAAAGGAAATTATTTTTGTTCCTGACATGAATCTTGGGAAATATGTTCAGCGCTTCACTTCTCAAAAAATTATTTTATGGCCTGGCTACTGCTATGTGCACAGAGACATTAAAAAGGAGCAGATAATAAAATTGAAAAAAATGCACCAGGATGCGGAAATACTTGTTCATCCTGAATGCAGCCCAGAAGTTATTGACACCGCGGATTTTGTTTACTCAACAGGCGGAATGGTGGAGCATGCAAAAAAATCAAATTCAAAAGAATTCATCATAGGAACAGAGGAAGGGTTGTGCTACAGGCTTAAAAAGGAAAACCCTGACAAAAAATTTTACTCCACCAACAGCGTTTGCTCAGAGATGAAAAAAATCACATTTGAAAAACTTGTGCATAGTCTTGAAACCCTGAAACCAAGGATAAATTTGCCTGATAAAATCATTGAGGATGCAAGAGAACCAATAGAAAAAATGATGAAAATAGGAAAAAGGTAAAATGAAACATAGTTTAAAAATGATAAAATCAATAGGGGGAACGAATGAAACCACACAGGGATGACATCAAACTCATAGACAATGAATTCATAATAGAGCAAAAAAGCACAATCTACTATGGGATTATTTCACCAGAAAACCTTTACATAAAAAGGGGATGCGCAATACACGGTGATGTGATATGCAAAAAAAAGGTTTACATTGAAAACGATAATATAATCCATGGTGATGTTTTATCAAAAGGCACATCAGTAGTCTGTCCCGGGACAAGGATAGAGGGGAGTATTGTTTCAGGCGGCTCCATAAAGGTTTCTGACAATGTTTTTGTTGGAGGAGATATCCTTGCAGACGGTGACATAACTGTCGGGAGTGTCAGCGCAAAAAGGATTGAAGCAATGGGGGACATAACAATCACAGGGGAAATTTCTACAAAAAACATAAAAGCAGGGGGAAGGATAGTAAGTAAATAATACTCTAAATCCTATTCTCTATTTATGTTTGAGCTCAAGGAAATGGACGGACTTGCACGCATAGGAAAATTCTACACCAAGCATGGTGTAGTTGAAACACCCGCGCTCCTCCCTGTTATAAATCCGAACTATATGCTTATTTCACCAAATGAGATGAAGGAAAAATTCAAAGCAGAGATGCTAATCACAAACTCATACATTATTTACAAAAAAAATGAGCTCAGGGAGAAGGCATTAAAAAATGGGGTTCACTCCCTTCTGGGTTTTGATGGTCCTGTTATGACTGACTCCGGCTCATTCCAAATGTATGTTTATGGTGATGTTGAAATTGAAAACAGGGAGATTGTTGATTTTCAGAAAAAAATAGGGAGTGATGTTTCAACAATACTTGATATAATTTCACCGCCTGACAGGAAGTATGAGGATGCGAAAAAGGATGTTGAGGAAACAATAAAAAGAGCAAAAGAAGTAGAGGCTGATGCACTGACTGTTCAGGGCTCTGTTTATCCTGATTTAAGGGAGTACTGCGCAACCGAGCTGTCAAAACTTGATTGTATTCTTCATCCTGTTGGCAGTGTTGTTCCACTCATGGAAAAATACAGGTTTTCTGAGCTTGTTGATGTTATTGTTTCCTCAAAAAAAGGGCTTATTCCATCTAGGCCGGTTCATCTTTTCGGGTGCGGTCACCCAATGATTTTCCCAGTTGCTGTTTTGCTTGGCTGTGATTTGTTTGATTCATCCTCCTATGCAAAATATGCCAGGCATAACAGGATGATGTTTCCTGATGGAACAAAAAATGTTGATGAAATGAAATACCCTGCCTGCCCCTGCCCAGGATGTTCAAATTTTGATGAAATAAAGGAGATGAATGAAAATGAGAAAACAAGAAAAATTGCTGAGCATAATCTTTATGTGAGTTTTTCTGAAATAAAAAAAATAAAGCAGGCAGTACATGAGGGGGGTTTATGGGAAATGGTTGAGGAAAGATGCAGGGCTCATCCTTTTCTTCTTTCAGCACTGAAAAAAATTGGGGAGCATAAAGAATTCCTTGAAAGATTTGAGCCTGTTTCAAGAAAAAGTTTTTTTTACACCGGTAAGGCATCTTTGTCCAGACCAATAGTTTACAGATTCAGGAAAAGGATTTTTGAAAGATACGAAAAACCAGAAGCAGACATTCTGGTTGTTTTACCCGAGTCTGAAAGACCGTATTCAAAAACATATCATGATGTTATCAAAAAAATATCAGAGAAGGTGAACGCGCATTTCGTTGTTAACTCTGTTTTTGGTCCTGTGCCAGTAGAGTTTGATGAAATGTACCCAGTGGGGCAGTCCGTTGTCCCAATGGATGTAGAGTGCGAAAAGGACCTGGTTAAAGAATATGTTAAAACGTTTGACTATCCAAATGTGCTTTTTTGGGAAAATGAAAAAACATTTGAGAAATTAGAATCTTTTAAGAAAAAATCATCGTTTAATGCTGATGTTCAAAAAATAAAATCTGTTGCATTTTATCAGTTCGGGAAATGTCCTGATTTGTTCAAAGGCAAAATAAAACTTGTGAAATCAAAAAACGGGAAAATAAGGAACGTTTTTGTTGATGGCGAACATATTCTCTCTGTGAGAAACGATGGTTTCTTTACTTTAAAGATGGGGGGTGCAAAAAAACTCCATTCAATCCTTGAATATCCAAAAATGAGGGTTGCTGTGAATGATGATGCGGTAGCATTTATCATGGAGGGAAAAAATGTTTTCTCAAAATTTGTTGTTGAATGCGACCCTGAAATTAGGCCAAAGGATGAGGTTTTGATAGTGGACAAAAATGATATCCTAATTGGTGTCGGAAGAGCAACCATGAACAGGGAGGAGATGCTGTCATTCAAGAAAGGTATTGCAGTAAAAGTAAGGTAAACTCTGCGACCGAAAGTCTTTCAGATGAGATTTTTCGTAAAATGCGACGGAAAAGTGCCTTGCACTTTTCCTAGCATTTTAGGAAAAGCCAAAAAGGGCTTTTCCGTAAAATCTCATGTCGCAGAGTTTAGGCGTTGTCCGAGAATTGAATAGTGTATCCTGTTTTTGATGTTTTTTTCAGAAATTTCT
>JASEEW010000060.1 GCA_030019485.1 Thermoplasmatales archaeon
CCAAACAATTTTAAACCTGAAATGTATTTATGTCTTGGTGAAAATATGGAAGAATGGCGCCTTCTCCTTACAGGTGCAAAGGATGCTTTCGCAAACATGGCAATAGATGAGGCTGTGCTGCGCAGTGTTGTAAATGGGGAATCAAAAAATACTGTAAGGTTTTTCCAATGGGTTCCATCCACTGTTTCAATAGGCTATTTCCAGGGCATCAATCAGGAGGTTGATTTAGGGGTCTGCAAAAACAAGGGGGTTGATGTTGTCAGAAGAATCACGGGCGGCGGAGCAGTTTTCCATGACTACAACGGTGAAATAACCTATTCTGTTGCTGTGAATGAGTCTCATCCCAAAATACCGAGGAATATAATAGATTCGTATCATGTATTATGCGGTGGTTTGATTAACGGCTTCAAGCTCCTTGGATTAAATGCTGAGTTCAAACCAATAAACGATATTGTTGTGAACAACAAAAAAATTTCAGGGAGCGCACACACAAGAAGATTTGGTGGTGTACTCCAGCATGGCACAATACTCTATGATGTAAACATAAGCCTTATGTTTTCATTGCTTAAGGTGTCAGATGAGAAAATTAGGGACAAGATGATAAAAAGTGTTGAGGAGAGGGTTACATCAATAAAAAAAGAAAAAGGGGATGCTGACAAAAAAAATGTTATGGATGCGATGACAAAAGGTTTTGAGTCTGCATTGGACATTAAACTTGTAAAAGGGGAATTGAGCCAGGAAGAAATAAAAACTGCCGAGGAGTTAAAGGTGAATAAGTATGGGACAAAGGAATGGAATTTTAAGCGCTGAATACAAGGTAGAAGGCGGGAAACTATTAAAATGCACTTTAAATGTTGATAGCAATATTATTTCATCAATAAAAATCACCGGTGATTTTTTCATGTACCCTGAGGAAAAGATTGAGAGTCTTGAGCAGATGCTGACAGGTGTGAAGATGGATGAGGAAAGCATAAGAGAAAAAATGAATGATTTCTTCAAAACTGATGTTCAGGTTGTTGGCGCAGATGCAGAGGATTTTGTCAGGTTGATTATGAGGACGTTCTCGGGTTGAGTTATTTTTGTGCCTTTATCCTGAATAATTTTTATTGTTTCAGGTTTTGAAAGATAAAGGTATAATGAAACGCCTTTTATTTTTTTGTCACCAAGCATTAAATCCGTTTTTGTACTTTCAAAAATTTTGAAATCATTATTAAGTATTCCGCCAAAACCATAATGGGGAATTCCTCCACATATTACGGAAAAGCCTTTGGCTTTTCCTAATATGCTAGGAAAATCTCTTTGAGATTTTCCGTCACACATGATAGAATTTTTGTATTTTAGCCCGTAAAATTTTCCTGCCTTTGTAAAATGTTTTTCAGACAATGAGGCAGTGATGTAATTGTTTGAGATTGATTCAATCCTTACATTCATTTTTATTTTTCCAGGCTGCGTTTCTGTTTTTTTAACATCAATCAACCTGTATCCCCCTCTTGCCCTGACAGGGTCATCCTTTTTTCTAAGCTCAAGATGCAAATGATTGTCTGTCCAAGGGTCAAAAAATTTACTTCTGATAAAAGAACCGAGTTGATCACCAACACATAGTTTTTCATCTGCTTTAACGCATGGTTTAATATGAAGAATTTTTGCAAATATTTCAGGGTTTTCAGAGCATTCAATCAGGATTACATAATCATGGGAGAGTTTAATGATTTTCTTCACCCTGCCATCAACAGGAGACAATGATGAGTAGATGTCCACTGCTTTTCCCTGTTTGTGCGCAGGGTAGGGGGAATTGAAAAATGAGAACCTGTTTAATGCATGGATACTGATTCCTTTTATGTTTAAAATTTGATGCATAATCAAGCATGGTTTGAGAACAATAAATATTTAGTCCTGTAATCAGATGAGTGTTTTGTGTTTCTAAAAACATATTACCCATACCCAGGTTTTCCGCCTGTTTCAATATCAGGTGATAAATGCAGATTAAAATGCAGGCATTGTAATAGTATTTATCTGAAAGGCATGACTCCTGTATCTACATCTGAAAAACTGATAAAGGTGTGCAAAAAACTTGATGAAAACAATGCTGTCGGCATTCTTCTAAGTGGTGGCTACAATAAAGATGGAGGATTGTTAAATCTTGAAAGAATGCTTCCTGCTATTAAAAAAATAAAAAAGGAAACAAAACTCATTATAAACATTCATCCCGGGCTTTTGAGTAAAAACATTGCAGATAACCTATTGGTTGATTTTGCATCTCTTGAAATCCCATCTAATTTTGTGATAAAAAATGTTTTCAGGCTGAATAAAACAATAGATGACTATGTTGAAACATATTACAATCTAAAAAATGCCGGCATAGACGTTATTCCCCATGTCTGTGTTTACTCGGGTGATGAACACAAACTTTTGGAAAACATAGAGCCCCCATCTGCTATTGTTGTTATTGTTTTCACACCAACAAAAAACACCCCTATGCAAAATGAGTCAGCACCAGAAGCAAAAATGATTGGAAAGGTGATCAGAAACATAAAGAAAATGTTTTCCTACTCAGAAATCTCGCTTGGGTGCATGAGACCCAGGGACAGGTGCATAAGGACCGAAATTGAAATAGAGGCATTAAAATCAGGTATTTCAAGAATGGAGCTCCCATCAAAAAAAACAATTAAATATGCGAAAGAAAAAGGTTATGAAATAAAGAGGTTGGGGGCATGCTGCGCGTTACCTGAAAAATATGAATATTTAGCAGAGATTAAATGAATTTTTATCAAAAAAGATATATTTATTACCCCCTAATATAGTATGGTACTGGTGATAAGATGATTGAGTTTGAGAAGGATATTGGCACAAACGCAGGTAAGGTATGGATTTCCCTCAGCAATAAATACCCAGCAACGAAAATGGAGTTAAAAAAAGAGACGAAATTGGATGACTGGATGCTTCATGCATCTTTGGGCTGGCTTGCAAGGGAAGGGAAGGTAAGGAGAGAAGGCGAGAGATACATGCTTGGTAAAACAAACCTTGTTGAAACTATTGGTACAAATGCAGGTAAGGTATGGAATGCATTGAAGAGCAGTGGGGCATTGAACAAAAGACAACTAACCTCAAAAACCAATTTGAAGGAGCAAGAGCTTTCTGCTAGTATCGGATGGCTTGCAAGGGAAGGAAAAATAGACTGGGATGAAAAAACAAAAACCTACAAACTCAAGTAAATAAGATAAAATTCTGTAATGCCTGGGTAGCATCCAAATAAAAGCACCTGACCTTACACAAAAGAAGAATTTATAAACAAATCTCTGCATCAGTCCATTTCATCTTATTGAACCATTAGGGGGAGAGTATGAGGATTGCAATGATAGGCTGGGAGTTCCCGCCACTCGTAAGTGGGGGTCTTGGTACACACTGTTATGAACTCACAAAACATTTATCAGAAAAAGGCGTAATAATAGATTTCTACATGCCCAAAGTCAGATATGAGGTGGCAGATAGCGGCGCAAACATTGTTCCGGTGGCTTTCACTCCTATCACCCCCTATGCTTATCCTAAGAGAGAGGATTTTTTTCAAAAGGTAATTTCCTATAATGAGAAATGTGCCTCCTTGGTTGTTAAGGGTAATTATGACATAATTCATTGTCATGACTGGCTTACTGTCCCTGCTGGTATTAAACTGAAAAAAACACTGCGTAAGCCGTTTGTGTTCACTGTTCATTCCACAGAATATGACAGAACCGCAAATCTTTTCCCCTGGGATAGGGTTGTGGATATTGAAAAAGCAGGCATCCTGCATGCGGACAGGATTATCACTGTGAGTAAAAGAATGAAGGCTCAGTTGATTGACAGATATGATGCTGATGAAAGAAAAATACATGTGGTTTATAATGGCGTAGACCCAAGAAGGTTCACAGGGGTGAAAATGAAAAAGCCTAAGGAAAGGATTGTCCTGTATTTTGGCAGGCTCACAGTTCAGAAAGGACCTGATTTCTTCCTAAAAGCTGCTAAAAAAGTGCTGGAGTTTGAGAATAATGTGAGGTTTGTAGTTGCAGGAACAGGTGAGATGCTTACCCAGCTTATTGACCTCACAGTAAAACTGGGGATACAGGACAAGGTGTTTTTCACAGGCTATGTGTCGGATGAGGACTTACCAAAACTCTATGTAATTGCTGATGTTTTTGTTCTTCCCAGTGTTTCAGAGCCTTTTGGAATAGCGCCGCTTGAGGCAATGGCTTCAGGCATTCCTGTAATCATCTCAAAAACAACTGGTGTGAGTGAGATTGTGCGAAACTGTCTGCTTGTGGATTTCTGGGACACAAATGAGATGGCAAACAAAATAATAGCGGTACTAAGATATGAGGCGTTGGACAGAACGTTACGTGAGAGGGAGAAAATGGAAATAATGGATAAGAGTTTTTCTTGGGGTAATGCGGCTGAGGAAACAATCAGGATATACAGGGGGTTGTTATGAAACTATGCTTCTACTTTCAGGTGCATCAGCCAATGAGGCTGAATAAACTCTCGATATTAGATTTCTGCAAAAACGGTGATTTGAAGCAAATGTATTTTAATGAGAGAAAAAACAGGGAAATACTTCTAAGGGTTGCTGAAAAATGCTATCTTCCAACAAACAGGTTAATGCTTGAGTTAATTAGCAAATATGATATAAAGTTTGCCCTTTCCTTGACAGGTGTTTTCATAGAGCAGTGCCAGGAATATGCACCAGGTGTGCTTGATAGTTTTAATGCACTCGCAGAAACAGGGAACGTGGAGTTTATTGATGAAACATATTATCATTCACTGGCGAGTCTATATAAAGACAAAAGTGAATTTATAGAGCAGATAAAGAAGCATGCAAAAATAATTAAAAGGTTGTTCAACCAAAAAACAATCACATTTAGAAACACTGAACTCATATACAGTAATGAGATCGCAGGTATTGCAGAATCCTTAGGCTATAAAACGATTCTTGCAGAAGGCATTAATCTGGGCTGGAGAAGCCCGAATTATGTTTACAGGCCTAGAGGATGCAGTAAAATCAAACTTTTACTCAGAAATTACATGTTGAGTGACGATGTCTCATTCAGGTTCTCAGCCCATGCATGGAATGGGTATCCGCTGACCGCAGATAAATACGCAAGTTGGCTTTCCCACTGCACTGGTGACGTGATAAATATCTTCATGGATTATGAAACGTTTGGTGAGCATCAATGGAAGGAAACAGGGATATTTGAGTTTCTCAGGCATCTGCCAGCAGAGATTAAAAAACATAATTTGGAGTTTGCAACACCTGAAGAAATTGAAATGCCGCCTGCTGGGGAGTATGACGCACCAAATGTTGTATCATGGGCTGATTTGGAGAGGGACACATCAGCATGGCTTGGTAATGATATGCAAAAATCCTGCTTCAACGAGATGGAAAAACTTGGTGCACTTATAAAACAAAAAAATGACAAAAAACTACTGCACATTTGGCGCCTCCTTCAAACAACAGACCATATATACTATATTTCCACAAAAAAAATGGGTGATGAGGAGGTACACAAATACTTTGCAGAGCACCAAAGCCCTTACGAAGCATTTATAAACTATATGAACATTATACAGCATTTGAAAGGGTCATTATGAGAAAGGTATTATTTCTGATAACAGAACTTCAGAGACCTGTAGGAGGACTTTACAGATTTGCTGTAGAGTACCTCCCTGTTTGGAGAAAGGCATTTGAGGAAAAGGAAACAAATTTTGAGCCTCTTGTGTTTGCACCACGCGACATCTCTGCACCATTGGGTGATCTAATTATAGAGCCTATGTTTAAAGACATTGCTGAGACGCATAATGTAAAAATCTACTCTGCTGTAAGGGGAAATGTGAAATGCTACTTTCTGGAATCCACACTGAATGAAAACGAACTTTTTGATTTTCATCACACACTATGGGAAAAGTACAGGGTAAAATCAGAAAAATCATCATCATATTATAACAGGATACTCTGCCCTTTCTGGAATCACATGCCTGAAGTCGCAAAATCCATTGAAAATATAACCATTATTGATGCCCAAGACTGGCTTTCCTTCCCAGGAGGCTTTTTGGTTAAAGAAAGTATTGAAAAACCGCTTATATGCAGGTTTCATTCAGGGGAGTTTGGGAGGGCAATGGGAAAACCAGACATGGAAAATGCGCCTGTGAGAATTGAGGCTGCCGCACTATATGAAGCGGATTATGTTGTTGGTGTTTCCGTGCCTGAAATGAAATTTGAGATCACAAATCTTTTACCATTCTCAGGGAGACTATCCTCAGAACTTAAACAGCAGAGGGGGAAGGAATGGTACAATTACCAGTTATGGAAGCAGCGTGAATATAGAAGATTCCTGTTTTTTGAGTCTGATAAAATGCATCTTATAGGTAAGAACGCAGCAGGCATACCGAATGGCATAATACTAGATGGATGGAAAAAAATAAAAAAAGAGGAAATCCTAAAGGCAAAGGACCTGCTGAGGAGGAATTTTCCAACCAAAGACAAAATAATGCTTTTCATAGGGCGGACTGAAAGAAGAAAAGGGCTTCCCCCCCTCCTCGAAGCATTGAGAAAACTCAAATATGAATATCATCATAATGTTGGGCTTGTGATAGCATCTGTGATGAATGATGAGCGCATAGAGTATGAAAACAAAATAAGGGAAATGGGGATTGAAAATGATGTGATCATAGATTCCAGATGGCTCAGTGAGAAGGAAAAAATGGCGTTGCTCTGCGCGCCAGACATACTTGCCCTCCCATCACTTTATGAGCCTTTTGGGTTGGTTACACTTGAGGGCTTGGCCGCGGATCTTGCATGTGAGCAGAATCATTTAACAGGTCCTGTTGTTGTTACCGGTGATATTGGTGGGATGAAGGATATTATGAGAAGCGGCATAGATGGTTTCAAGGTTCCTGTTGAAAACTTCTCAATAGAACCTGAACTGCTGGCAAGCGTGACTGCGATGATTATAGAGCATCCTGAACTGCATAAGAAACTCTCTGTTTCAGGTGCGAAAAGGGTGGAAGATGATATTTTTAAATGGGAGAATACCCTACGCCATACCCTCCGCATATACGAGAATGCAATCCAGAATTATAGTAAGTGGGAAAGTGAACGAGTTTGAGTATGAGCCAGTGGAAAAATCAGAACCTGCAAAGACCCAGAGGATTCTTCTCCGCAATCCAAGGGTGGAGTTTGGGCAATCTATTTTTTCTTGCAGACTGGAGGATTATGTTATACCGAACAGGGATTACCATTATGAGGGCTTAACCGCAATTGTAAACAATGAGAACTGGAAATTTCTGGACGGCATAGGCTTTGAGGTTGAAAATTTTTTTCTTCAGCCGGTTAAGGTCAGGGTCTTACCATGGCAGGCAGTTTATGAATACCGCTTTGATAAAAACCGGCTGAAGGTTAGGTATTCTCTTTTGGAAAACGGGCTGAAAGTAACATTTTCTGCAGATAACCCACAGAGAATATTATTGACATCTTTAATAGACATCAGACATGTGCACGATGAATCCAGGTTTGAAAAACACATTTTTTCACCAGGAAAAAGAACCCTGAAGGTAACAAAGGATGAAAAAGAACTGTTTATCATAGGGGTTGATACTGAAAGCATTGAGATAAAAAGGCAGCACTGGAGATATAAACTCGGCACAGGTTTCAGAAAAAAGGAAAACTCTAACATCCTTTTTCAGCATGAGGAGAGGTATGTTGCTAGGGTTAACAGATTGAAACTAGACGGAGATGAAATTCTGATTTTGTGTAACACCCAAAACCCTCGGGAAGAAAAACCTCATTTGAATGACCTGCGGTTCCTCAACAAATACCCCAGGTTTTTCTCGGACTGCTATGGTGAATTTTATGGTAAGGCTTTCCTGGGACGTGCGTACTGTCTTCTGCACAACTTCAACATTTTCTTTGACAACCTGCTCATACCAGACGCAGGTTTCGGTTGGTTCAGGGAAATCTGGTTTAGAGATTGCTTTGAGGGCATGTACAACAACTTTCATGTTTACTACAATTACAACAAAGGGCACATGAAAAAAATAATTGTTTTTGCGCTCAACAGTCAAAACACATCAGGCTTGATACCAACAATGTTAAAGGAAAAACCAGTATATAACAGCATAGACACAACCCTGCTATGCTTCCTCACAGCATTTGAATACATAAAATCTTCCAGGGATGCAGAATTCAAAAAATTTGTTTTAGAAAAAGCTAAAAAATTTTTAGAAGGTGTTGAGAAGCAAATGTTTTGCAGGGTCTCATCTGAAAAACTTTTACTCAGCTCCTGTGATGCAAGCTGGACAGACTCAAAAATTAACAATATATCCACCCGTCTTCCAGAAGGCTGGGACCCTGAAAAATATTATTATCTTATAGAGATAAACGCGTTGTGGATTAGGTTTTTAAGCGGACTTGGAAAGGATGTATCTTCTATACAAGAAAACTTCAAAAAAATTTTTTTCCACAACGACATCCTATGTAATATTGTTTCTGAGAATATGAAAAGAAATTGTGTGGAAAACTCATTGGGTATTGTAGCATTTTCCCTTCTCCCTACCCTGTTTTCAGAGGAGGAGTGCCTGAGGTTGTTTAGTAGAATACAAACACAGTTCATGTACAGGAATGAAAAACTATTCGGGCTGATTTTAAGAAATGCTGGTGAGAAAACATACCTCAATGATGAGCAGTATCATGGCTATGTGTTCTGGCCCAGGGACCTGCCCTATTTTATAAGATTCCTCCTCCATATAAGGAAAGGAGACCTTGTAGAGGAAATACTGGTTAACATACTTGAGCACCAAATGAATGAGGGTACAATATTTTACACCCAGGAATTGTTCTCACCACCCCTCAATGACCCTGTGCCTGTGAAAAACCCTGCTCAGTACTGGTCCCAGTTTGTAGAGCCATTTATATGGTTTTACAATTGGGTTAATAAACCCAAAAGAACATTAGAGAATCATGAATCTTGGTAAATATTTCTCTTCAATATATTATGAGGCTTTATTAAAACCTTTTATTTTTCCAACATTTGCGGTTACAAACAATGTTAACATAGATAAGATTTTTAAAACAGACAAAAAATCGCTTAAAAAAGCATTCACAGATTTCTCCTTTTTTTGTACTGATAAAAATGTGGGATCCATTGTAAAAAAGGCCATGTACCTCACCTTCTCGAAAGGCGGTGAGGTTTCTGCGGACAATTACAGAAAGAATATCGATATCTTTGCTAACATTCTTCAAAAATATTCTGAGACTGAACTCAGGATTGGGGGGAACGCAGGCAATGCATCAGTGGCATTAGCCTGCCTGAAAAACGACACGTATTTGTCTGGGAGTATAAGAAATGATTATTATGGTAAATTCATTCTAAATTTTCTGAAAGAAAAGGGTGTGAAAACAGATTTTTTAAATACCCATGAAGGAAAACAGGCTGTAACGTTTTGCATTGAGGCTGTAGATAGGGGATTCCTTTGTGACGGGGCTGACAATAGATATCTACAGATGGGAGAAAAATTTAGGGCAGCGTGTCTGAAGAACAAATTTGATTGCCTTCTCATCCTCGGCTGTCATGTTATGAAGCATGATTTTGACAAGCTGCTGAGATTTGTGCGTGAAATTAAGCAAAAAACAAACACCATATTAATCACCGATGCGGGTGATTTCTCAGATTTTCCCAGAAACAGGCTGGAGAATGTTTTTGAGCTGTTTAAAATGGCAGATATTGCATGTTTCAATGAAACAGAAATAGCCTGTTTTGCAGAAACGTTATTTGATTACAAACCTGATGAGAGAAAATTTGTGGATTTGATAAACGCCGCAAAAATCATGGCTGATGAAATGAAAAATGTGATAAATGTTCATGCAAAAAACTATGTGTTTACTTTGTTTTCCAATAAGTTAATCCCTGTGCCTACGCTCCTGGCAAAGAGGGAAAAAACAAAAATCGGTCTTGGTGACTGCTTTGTTGCAGGGGTAGCATTCGGCTTCCTTCAACCAGGCAAACCAATGGTTAAACTCAGGAACAGCCTACTTATTGGGAATGCATGCGCAGTCTCGCACATGGAAACAGGTAATTACTGCCCATTGGAGCATGTTCAAAACCGCCCTTACATATGTTCCAGAGGTGTGGATGATATCCGCAACCTGTTAAAACTTCTGAAATATGATGAAAAAAGGTTCATTAAAGAAAACGTTATTCTGGTCTGATAATTCAGCATTAATGTAATTTTTTCAACCCATGTTCCATAGTATATAAATGAGTTTAGGGCTTTTGGATTTTGCTCAGCGAGTCATTCTATATTTCTGTGCAACCTAACTATCATTTGGATATTCATATACGATA
>JASEEW010000213.1 GCA_030019485.1 Thermoplasmatales archaeon
GAATATCGTAGCAGTCTAAGCATGGATTTTATAGTAAGGCACCATAATTCTACATCACCTATTTTGCAGGGGATGTAGTACAATAGTCTACATTATTGTAGGATAATTAGCATTATTGTATGATATTATGGATGATTAAAAAAGATGAGATGTTTGTCAGAAAAATATATTGAAATTTATTTAGTATCTTCTAAATTTCACCAAAATAGAAAGCCTATTTCACATTCACCTTCAAATATTTCCTGTCCTTATCAGTTTCTTCAAGCATAGACTCCACAGTTATCCTTATCCTGTCGCTCAAACCCACCTGCGAAACACCAAAAGCAGAACAGGCAGGCTTAATATTTACCACAAAAGGATAACTTTCCCTGGGTGCAAGTTCAGGTGTTGTCTTTCCACATTCAGCCCATGCCTCAATCACAAGATTACTATCCACACCGCCTTCACTAAACTCAACAGTAAAAGAATCCTTTACACTGCCAGTGTTGATAATTTTTGCGTTTATTTGGGTGACAGAACCGCAGGGGCAATCAATTTCGTCTTTTTCAAGAATAATCTCTGCATCAGATACTTTTTCTTCCATACCTATTTCTTCACCGATTGGCAGATAAGCCAAAACAGTTAGTCTTTTCCTCACACCCTGTATCCTTTCAACATTTTCCCTCAAAGAAGAGGTTATGTTATCCAGTTCTATTTGCTCATGATGAAGACACTTCTGCAAACCCTCTGTTGTCATAACCATCCCACCGCCACCGGTTATATGTGCACCACTTATTGGCTGATAAGCCAAAGTTCTCAGTCTTTCCCTGAGCTTCTCAAGCTTTTCCGCATTTTTAAGATCCTTCTTCCTTCTCAGAGCAGAAATTATTTTATCCAACACAATTTGCTCATGATGCAACTCCTTCTGCCAACTCCCGATTGTCATAGCCATAATTCATACCTCCACAGCAAAACCCTTCTCAACCAGCTCCTGATTCAAGGTTTTCTTAGAATCCTCAAGAAAGATGAGGGCTATCCAACGCCTGTATTTCCCAACCTTCTCAGTCTTGATAATCATCTCATTATTGTTTTCCCGGAGTCTTTTCTCCACGTATTCCTTTGCCTCAACACCCTTCTGATATTCTTTGCTTTTCCTTTTTATTCCATAAACCTCAGGAGTATCTATACCTGCAAGACGCAGGCGTTCCTTGATTTTG
>JASEEW010000214.1 GCA_030019485.1 Thermoplasmatales archaeon
CAAAATGTTTTTTTGCATAAAGGATATCAACCCCTTTTTCCACAAGGAGTTCTGCAAGTCTTATTCCCTTACCCTTCTCCATTTTAGAGAAAGGATTTTCCAGTATCTTCTGAGACAGTATCACCCCGTCCGATATCTTTTTATCCCAGAGTGCTATAAATGGCGCTTCACCAAAATGCTCAGAGATGTCACCTTCTCTGTTTGCAAGAGGCACAGCATATCTCATGTAATCCTTCTTCTCAGGCTCATAATGAATAGTGACCCTTTCTACAAAGGGGATCTCTTCTCTTATAGCTTCCTCTATGACTTCGGCTATTTGATGAGCTTCCTTCAACTTTTTAACGGAAAATCGAAGGTCAAGGTGAACAAAAATAAAACTTCCAGAATTTCTTGCATTTAAGGCCGTTACCTCTTCAACGTCTTTAAAACTATTAATAATCCCTCTTATTTTTTCAAGGGTTTTAGTATCCACAGATGCATCAAGGAGGCTTTTTACGGAGTCTTTTGATATATCGTAGGCAGCCTTTAAGATAAATAAAATGATGATTACTGCAGCTATTTTGTCAGCATAAGGATATACCATTGAACCTGCAAGACCTATTATCACAACACTCATTGATGCGATGTGTGTTATCCAGTGTTTAGCATCAGCCAAAAGGCTTGGGGAGTTGTGTTCTGCCGCCTTTTTCTTTTCGTATCGAACAAAAAGAAATATGGGGATAATCATGAGGAAAAGGGCTACCAATGAAATGTTTATGTTTGTAATTTCCTTTGTTCCGGATAACAACGTATTCTTTCCTACCTCGTATGCCATGAATAATATGAAAAAGGCTGTAATGATGGCCACAATGTTTTCTACCTTATAGAGCCCCCAAGGGAAGTCCGGGGATTTTTTTCTTGAGATGATAATTCCTGTCAACACAGCAAGACTTCCGATAACGTCTGTAAGACTGTGGATAGTTTCAGCTAAAACTGCAGCACTTCCTGAAAATATTGCAAGACCTCCTTTAGCCAAGGTAAGAAACAGATTTAGTAATGTTGAACATGCTGCAACTTTTCTCCCATCCTCTTGCCTTTCCTTTTGTTCAAAAAAAGGTTTTTCCACATTCATACTCATTATTGGCATTCAACCCTCTTTATTTTCCCTTTGAATTAAACCCAAATTACGAAAGGGTTTCA
>JASEEW010000061.1 GCA_030019485.1 Thermoplasmatales archaeon
GATTGAGGCTATGGAGTGGTGTATTGCTCATAAAGATACACATTGGGAAAACCAGCCTCCTGAGTATTGGGGTATTGATGTAATATCTTGTAGTGGGGGGATAGGTGACTTTGAAGATGATGGTCAGCATCCCCTGTCCCAAGAAGCAAATAAGATAGTAGAGGCAGGAATTGTCTTTGTAGTTGCTGCTGGCAACATGGGTGCAGGTACCTTTGATGTTCCATCAAATATTGATTCGCCAGCAACAGCGGATAAAGTAATATGTGTAGGTAATGTAGATGATAATGACACAGTAGATAGAAGCGATGATGTTATTAGTAGTGGTTCAAGTGCAGGTCCTAGACTTGATGATGGTGATGATGACCATTATGATGAATTAAAACCTGATGTATGCGCGCCTGGGCGAGATATTATGTGTGCAAAGTTTGAAACGGAGGATGAATATAAGGAGAGAGGGGGGACATCTGTGTCTTGTCCTCATGTTGCAGGCGTTGTTGCTCTTATGCTTCAAGCAAACCCTGCTTTGAAACCAACGCCCGATAGAAATCCTATTCAGGAGATTCTAAGAAAAACTGCTGAGTCAAGGGGAACACCTGATTCTAATCTTGGATACGAGGACAGTGATAGTTATTACAATTATAGTTATGGTTGGGGAATTGTGGATGCATACAAAGCTGTGAGAGCAGCAGAAGAATGGGAAGTACCGCATCAGAATGTTCTTCCAGGCATATCAATCACAAACCCAAAAAACAACGCAGAAGTATCAGACACAATCATGATTTCTGGTTCTGCATCTGATTCTGATGGTAGTGTAACGAATGTTGAAATAAGATTTGATGAGAATAATTGGTTTAATGTTTCTATAGTTCCTGCAAGCAGTTTAAACTGGAATTATACCTGGGATACAACAGGGGTGGGCAATGGTAAGCATACAATATATGCAAGATGTTATGATGGCATGAATTATTCAGCAACAACTTCTGTTGATGTTAATGTTTACAACAAAGTATCTGCAGGCGGTGCTGAGGAGAAAACAAAAATCAATCCCGTTTATCTGATTTCTGGTGCAGGTATAATTGGAGCAGTTGTGATTATTGTTGTGTGCGTGCTGCTGTTTAGAAGAAAGAGGTTAACAGGTTTACCTGTTAGTGTTCCTCCACATGCTCCTCCCCCTGTTTCTCAGCCTGTTCCTTTTGTTACAGCAAAATGCCCAAAATGTGGAAACATTATGAAGATAACATCAGCAAAAAGACCAGTTAAAGTCAAGTGTCCTAAATGCGGAGCAGGAAGTATTCTAAGATAGAATGCGGATGCAAAGGATGAGGAAAAAATATGATAGTTATAAATAATCTTACGAAAACATTTACAAGAAAAAACAAAAAAGAAAAAAAGAAGGAAAAGATTGTTGCAGTTGATCATATAAACCTGAAAATAAACAAAGGAGAGATTTTTGGTCTTATAGGACCAAACGGCGCTGGAAAAACAACAACCATAAAGATGCTTTCAACACTCATTTTGCCTGATGAAGGAAGTATGAGCGTCAATGGCTTTGATGTTGTAAAGGATGCAGAAAAGGTTAGAAACAACCTTGGTGTTCTTGCAGGAGAGTTCACAAGGGCATTATACTGGCGTTTATCTGGGAAACAGAATCTAAAATTTTTTGCTAACCTGAGAAATATGTGGGATGCAGACGAAAGAATAGATGAACTCATAGAACTTTTTGGTTTAAAGGAACAGGAAAACGAACTAATTATGAAATATTCCACAGGTATGAAGCATAAGCTTGCGTTGGCAGTTGCATTACTTAATGATCCTCCAATACTGTTTTTGGATGAGCCTTTGACTGGTATTGATCCTGTAACAAGTTTTCAGTTAAAAAATCTGATAAAAGACGAATTTCAGGATAAAACCATTATTTGGGCGTCACATAATCTTTATGAGATTGAGGAGATGTGTGATAGGATAGCATTGATAAACGATGGGAAGATTGTTTTGGAAGGCTCACCAGAAGAACTGAAGAAAAAACTTTGGGATTATGAAAAAATTGTTATTGTCACAGACAATACGGATGCATTTACCAATATTAATGATGTAGAAATAAAGAATAATGTTGTGGAAATAAAAACAAAGGATGTTACCAATACCTTACTGGGGATTACAAACATTGTTCAAAAAAAGAATATCAGGGTAGAGGAAATAAAAACCCTAAGGCCAACGCTTGAGGAAATATTCATGGCAGGTGTAAAAAAATGATGACGGATGAACTGAAAAAGATTGGTGTGTTCATAAAAAGAGATTTCAGAATATTATTTACATATAGGCTGGCGTTTTCCACAGCTTTTCTTGGCATAGTCTTCAACCTATTCTACCTTGTGCTTTTTGGTTCAATGTTCGGTTCAAGAGAATTATCTGCCCTTACTCCTTATGGTGGTGATTTTATTTCATATATTCTTGTTGGCTCTATCGGCTGGGGTTTTCTTTGGAGTATAATGGGTATGACATCATCATCCCTGCGTTCTGAGATGATGATGGGAACAATGGAATCAATACTTCTTACATCAACAAAGATTTCCACAATAATGATTGCATACACAATTTTTGGATGCATATTTGGCCTGCTTTCTATTGGTATTCTTATCTCCGTAGGATTTCTCTGTTTCAGTGTCTCATTTGGCAACGCTACCATTTACACGTTTATCATTATGTTTCTTTCAGCATTGTTGATGATGGGTTTTGGTATGATTTTTGGTGGTTTAACTATCTGGGTAAAAAACATTGGTCAGGCCACCCCATTAATCCAGAATATTGCTATGTTTTTCTGCGGTGTTTATTTTCCAATAACAGTTTTACCAGAATATTTGCAGCCAATAGCAAAATATGTTCCATTTTACTACTCTATAGAAGGTTTAAGAAAATCATTAATACCAACCACACCAGAATCAGAGATAATAAGATACATAATCGTACTATTAGTCCTATCAATAGCATTCATCCTCATTGGTCTTTACACTTTGTATAAAGGATTAAACAAAGCAAAAAAGGATGGGAGTCTGGTATTCTATTAGTTTGCATCTTATTGTATCCCATGGGTTATGTAAAGATAGAATACTCTCTTGTCCTATTTTCAATCCTTAATATTTATTCGAGACAGGAGGCTCAGCAGAAAGATTAAATCCTGCTAAGATAATGTTATTTTGATGATTTGCAGTAAAGAGATGGAGGGATATTCTGAGAAAGTTAAAGGGAAAACCAAATTATTCTCAACCCCATACACAAAACATAACAATACCGTTAAGGATGGGTGATTGACCTCATCCCACCCCGTTTTTCTCATTCCATACATGGCTGTAGTGCATATTAAAAATAACGTTTTTTCAGGTATTTTTTCTGCATCCTCTTCCTGTGCTTCGCCACCCTAAAATGAAATTACCTGCTCCCAACACCACCGACCATCCCACCCCACCTATTTTCGCAGTAGGGGCAGAATGAAGACATCGTCCTTCTGGGGTGACCCCGAGCGGAGCAACAACGTAAAACCCCATCGCTGTGCTGGATGAACTTTCGTTTGTGCAGGCCGGCTGAGACGAAGCGCTCCTTCGTAATTCACGCTTAGTCCGTTGTCCTGCGCCTACATGCCGGGATGACTGATATCTGACTAACTCGGCTCTATGATTACTTTATTTTTTGCTACTTTGAAACTGAGCTCGCTGCCATCCTTGATCTTCAGGGCTTGCGCTATTTCTCGAGGTAGTCTGACTGCGAGGCTCCCGCCAGTAAGAAAAGCTTTTCTTTTGAATAGATTCATCATGCGGTCATGCTCTTCACCACTAACCCATTCCTCCTCGCATTTAGGACAGACCTCTACTTTTGCAAATACACCTTTGAGCAGCTCTCTTCGGTCTTCTTTTAGTCTTGTATTGCAGAATGGACAGTTTGTCATATTATCACCCCTTCTTTTTCTTAACTTTTTCAACGGTTATTATCCATAACGTATTATCTCTAACTGTGAAGACGAAACGGATTATCCATTTTTTCAGTCCGCTTTGCAGTATTCCTATATCCCCTTCTTTCTCAGGCCTTTTTACCAGCGTTCCAACTTTGAAACAGTGCCTTACATCTTTTGTATACATGCCAAATCTTTTCATTAACATCAGGCTGGCATGCTTTTTGAACTTCACAGGCATTTTATGGATTTCAACCAAACTCTCGCCAATATATAATATACATACAAAGTATATATGTATTTGGTTTTCGCAGTTCACGCATCGACCTTGTTCCGCACCTTCGAACAATGCAATTTGCAACAGGAGAGCAATTTCAAGTTAAAATTCCAGATTATGCATTTCTCTTAAATTTTTATATATAGGATATAAAGCAGATTTAGCAGAAAGATTAAATCCTTCTAAACCAATGTTGTTTTAATGATATGCAGTAAAGAGATGGAGGAGTATTTCAACTCATTGAAAAACAATGCAGAAAAATGCTATTTTATTGCAGGGGAGGCACGGAAAAAAAAATTGGACCCTGAGGTTTTTCCAGAAATACCGCTTGCAGAAGACATGGCATCAAGGGTTGAATCTCTTGTTGGGCCTGATGGCATTGCAGACAGGATAAGAAGCCTGAGCAATGACCTTGGAAGGGAGGAACTCTCCATACAGGTCGCAAAGGAGGTTGTGTCTGGAAAGTTTAAAGAAAAAGAGAAAGCACTGGATCAGGCAATCAGAACAGGTCTTGCTGTTCTCACAGAGGGGGTTCTGGTGGCGCCGCTGGATGGCATAGCAGGGGTGAAAATCAAAAGAAACTTCAACGGCACCGATTATCTTTCCATTTATTTCGCAGGACCTATAAGAAGCGCTGGCGGCACAGCCCAGGCAATGTCTGTTCTGATAGCAGACGTTGTCAGAAGAGAGCTTGGTCTCAGCAGGTATCTTCCGACAAATGAGGAGATTGAAAGGTACAAGGAAGAAATACAGATTTACAAGAGTCATGCGCGCACCCTGCAGTACACACCAACATCGGAGGAGATTGAAATCATAGCATCCAGCTGCCCTGTGTGTATTGATGGTGAGGGAACAGAAAAGGTTGAGGTTTTCGGGAACAGGGATCTGGCAAGGGTTGAGACAAACAGGGTGAGGGGGGGCATGTGTCTTGTTATTGCTGAGGGGCTTTGCCTCAAGGCACCAAAAATCCAGAAGCATGTTAAGACGCTTGGTATTGATGGGTGGGAATTTGTTGACAGGTTTGTGAGCAGAACCAAGAATGAGGATGTGACGAAAATAGCACCCAACCCAAAATACATGAAGGATATTGTTACTGGCAGACCTGTGTTTTCCCACCCGAGCAGGAAGGGGGGTTTCAGGCTCAGGTATGGAAGATGCAGGAACTCTGGTCTTGCAGCTGTTGGTATTAATCCATCAGCCATGCATCTTCTGGATGGTTTTCTTGCGGTTGGAACACAGTTAAAAATTGAAAGACCTGGGAAGGCAGGCGCTGTTGTGCCCTGTGATTCTATAGATGGTCCTGTGGTTTTGTTAAAAAACGGGGATTTAATTCAGGTAAACAGCACCGATAATGCATTGAAAATAAAGGATAATGTGAAGGAAATTGTTGACCTGGGGGAGATTCTGATTTCCTATGGTGAGTTTCTTGAAAACAATCATCCTTTGATGCAGGGGAGTTACTGTTCTGAGTGGTGGGAGCAGGAACTGGAAAAGGCAGTGGGAAAAATTCCTGAGGACTGCATGGATCCTGCACCTGAAACAGCATTCAAAATCTCTGAAAAACACGGCGTGCCTCTCCATCCAAAATACTGTTTGTTCTGGGAGGACTTGTCAAAGAATGATGTTTTGTTTCTGAGGAAATTTATTTTGGAGAACGGCGGATACGATGGTTCGCTGATACTGTCATCGGATAAGAATGTCAAGGAAATTCTTATAAAACTGTGCGCATTACACAAAGAAAGGAATGGAAAAATTGTTATTGAAAACCCTTATCCTTTGATAAGATGCTGCGGTCTGGATGTTGATAATAACAGGATTGTGGAGAGGAACAGCATACCTGATGAAGACAGCATAATGTCCTTTGTATCAAAACTTGCAGGGATTCCTATCATGGAAAAGTCGCTGTCCAGGATTGGCTCAAGAATGGGCAGGCCTGAGAAGGCAAAGGAAAGAAAAATGAGCCCTCCGGTACATGTTTTATTTCCATTGGGGATGGCAGGGGGAATGCAGCGTCTTGTGAAAAATGCTGTTCAAAACAAAACAGGTGGAAGGTTAAAGGAAACAATAGTGAAACATATCTCTGTACCGGTTGGGTTGAGAATATGTGAAAAATGCAGGAGGAAAACATTTCTGATGAAATGTGAATGCGGGGGGCATACAAACCCGGTTGGTGTTGCTGAACAGTCAGTAAATGTTGGCGAGCTCCTGGAGAAAGCTGAAATAAAACTTGGTGAAAGCATCCCAGACATCAAAGGTGTTCTTGGTTTGATATCAAAAAACAAAACCCCTGAGCCTATTGAGAAAGGCGCCCTGAGAGCAAAACATAATGTATTTGTTTATAAGGATGGCACAATACGTTTTGACATGTCAAATGTTCCGCTCACACATTTCAAACCAAAAGAAATTGGGGCAGGCATTGAAAAAATGAGGGAAATGGGATACATCCATGACTATCACAGCAGACCATTAAAGAGCGAAGACCAGATAGTAGAGTTGAAGGGGCAGGATTTTGTAGTATCAAAAAGCTGCATGGAGTATCTGTTCAGGGCAGCAAAATTTGTTGATGAGCTGCTTGAAAAATTTTATGGGCTTCCATCATTCTATAATGCAAAAAAACATGAGGATATAATCGGGCATCTAATTATTGGTCTTTCACCCCATACATCCGCTGGTGTTCTTGGAAGAATCATTGGGTGGACAAATGCGAATGCAGGATTTGCACATCCGTTTTACCACGCAGCGAAAAGAAGAAACTGTTTGCATCCTGATACAAAGATTATTATAATGAATGAAAGGCGTTTAAAAAACATAAAAATAGAACATTTATTCAATCATTTAAACAATTCTGGAAGGGTTGTTGATGATTTTGGCACAGTTGAGAAAAAAGTAGATAGTATAACAGTACCAAGCCTGAACACCAACACTGGCAAGTTTGAGATAAAAAATATAAAATCTGTTATGAGAACCACAGCCCCTGATCATCTCATCAGAATAAAAACAAAATCTGGGAGGGAGTTCACCTGCTCTCCTGACCACCTAATACCTGTATTTGAAGATGGGTTTACAACTAAAAAAGCATTTGAAATATCCAATGGTAATCTTTTTATCCTCCCTGAGAAACTCAACATAGAGGATGCAGATATTAAACAGATAGATTTGCTGAAAGAATTTTTAGGGTTTGATTATCTAAAAAATGGCGTAACAATCAAGGGTATTAAAAAAATAACAAGGGAATTAATTTTTAAATTGGGTGGGTACAAAGAGGCGTCATCTGTGGTTAAAATAAATAGAAAAACACTTTCAAACTATGTTTATAGAGATTCTATCCCGCTGAATGTTTTGAATGAGTTGTTAGTCCTTAATAAAAAAACATTGGAAACCATTCCCTTACACTGCACAGTTGGCGTAAAAAGAAATAATATACATATACCAAGGATCATAAATGTGAATAACTGTTTTCTCAGATTAATCGGCTACTATCTTGCAGAAGGCTATTGTAGGCATGGAAAAGAATGTTACCAGGTTTGCATTGCGGCAACAGAAAAGGAAATTGTGAACGATGTTAAAGAATGTATCAATCATGTTTTTGGTTGTAAACCATCGGTAAACAAACACCTAATCGTAATTTCAAGCAGGATTATATACTCCTTATTTATGGATGTTTTAAAACTTGGTCGTGGTGCGAGCTACAAAAGGGCCCCATCAAAATTTCTCACATTACCAAAACATAAAGTCAGAGAACTTTTAAAAGCATATTTTGCTGGGGATGGTTCTGTTGAAAAAAACCGACTTCATGTAACCTGCTCATCTGTCAGCAAGGAACTGATTCATGATATAGGGCTATTGTTACTTAGATTCGGTATTTTCTACAGGTTAAAAAGTGAGAAAAGAAAAACAGGGGGTGTTGTAAAAAAATTTTATGAAAAGAAAAATATTAACCCAACATTCAGGCTGTATTACATATCCATAAGATCAAACTATGCTAAGAGGTTTTATGATGAGATAGGTTTTTCATTAAAACGAAAACAGAACAGATTAAAATCCTCTCTTCCAAAAGAAAGGAGTTCAAGAATTAAGAAAAAAGGGAATTTGCTTCTTGACCCTGTGAAGGATGTAAGTATTGTAAAATCTGATGTAGAATTCCTTTATGATATTGAGGTAGAGAAAAACCATAACTTCCTGATGAATCATTCCATCCTATCAAAAAACTGTGATGGTGATGAGGACTGTGTAATGCTTCTGCTTGATGCACTGCTAAATTTTTCAAAATCATATCTTCCTGATAAAAGGGGGGGAATCATGGATGCACCGCTTGTTCTTACAACAAGGATAGAGCCAAATGAGATTGATAAAGAGGCTTTGAACTTCGATACAGGGTCCAAGTACCCTCTGGAGCTGTATGAGGCAGGTATGAAAAACATGCATCCAAAGGAGATTGAAAAAATAATGGAGAACGTCAAAAAGAGGATCGGGACCGAAAAACAGTATGAAAATTTTTCATTCACCATGGACACAAGCAACATTGCCTGCGGTCCTTTATTGTCATCATACAAAACATTAGGCTCAATGGAGGATAAATTCTATGCCCAGCTTAACCTGGCAGGGAAGATAAGGGCGGTTGACACAGGTGACATGGTCTCAAAAATCATTAATACACATCTCCTTCCTGATATGATTGGAAACCTAAGAACATTTGCTACGCAAAAGTTCAGGTGTACAAAATGCAACACAGGTTACAGAAGAATCCCATTGAAAGGGGTTTGTCTGAAATGTGGTGGAAACATCGTAATGACTGTGAGTGAAGGGGGTGTGAAAAAATATTTGAAAATGACAAAGGAGGTTGCAGAAAAATACAATGTACCCAATTATACAATGCAGAGGGTTCTGCTTATGGAGAACGCAATTAATTCACTATTTCATTCTGACAAAATTAATAAATGCAAACTGGAGGATTTTCTTTAGGTAGGAGATAGGGGTTAGTAGTCAGAGGTCAGGGAAGAGTTGGGTTAACTATTTATATCAAAAAGATTATGTGGTTGTTAGGTGGTTGAGATGAATGTAGGGTATAAAAAACTCTTTAGCATGTTGGGTGTGGCAATGTTTCTTTTGTCAGTGGTTTTTGTTCCTGCTGGCGAGAGCACAGAGCCTAGAGATGTGGAGGAAAACTCTGTAGTATGCGGTTACATCAAAGACCTAGAAACTGATGAGGGCATCTATGACTCATATGTTAGTATTTGGGGAACAGATGTAGATGATCAATGGTATTATAATTCCACATGTACTAATGAATCTGGCTACTACGAAATGAATGTACCAGCAGGTAATTTCTATGTGTATGCAAGTAAATGGGATGAGAATTATCATTCCAATTCTACTGATTATTTTGATGTATTAGCAAACACAGTTGTATGGAAGAATCTAACGCTTAAGCCACCATCACCTGAAAACTCTATAGTATGCGGTTATATCAAAGATTCAGAAACAGATGAAGGAATCTATGAGGTATATGTGTCCATTAGCGGATGGGATGCAGACAACTCCTATTATTCTAATTCTACATCTACAGATGAAATGGGCTACTATAAGATGAATGTGCCAGAAGGTAATTTCCGTGTGTATGCCAGTAAATATCCATATCGCTCAAATGAGACTGATTATTTTGATGTGTTTGCAAACACAGTTGTATGGAAGAACCTTACACTCAGCCTGCCTTTACCCGAGAATTCTGTTGTTTGTGGTTATGTTACTGATTTAGAGAGTGGTAAAGGAATCAACAACTCTTATGTATACGTATCAGGTGATGATGCGTATGGCTATTCATACTGGAATTCTACATATACAAATGACTCTGGTTTTTATGAGATAAATATACCAGCAGGTAATTTCTATGTGTATGCAAGTAAATGGGATGAGAATTATCATTCCAATTCTACTGATTATTTTGATGTGTTTGCAAACACAGTTGTATGGAAGAACCTTACACTCAGCCTGCCTTTACCCGAGAATTCTGTTGTTTGT
>JASEEW010000215.1 GCA_030019485.1 Thermoplasmatales archaeon
TTCCTTTTCAATTCCTCCTCCTTAAGCGCTAAATCCGCAGCCCTGTCCTGCAGCTCTTTTTCAATTTTTCTCATTGCTTTCTCCCTGTTTTTTAAAAAACGGATTAATCCTGTTAAATCGCCTTTTTTCAGATACTCGGAGAGTGGTATCTTTTTCACTTTCCCCCTTCCACCCATTTTATTCCTCCTACACTAAAAAGTTTAACTAAACTCCGCAACATAGATTTCAACGAGAAATCTATACCGGAAACCTTTCGGTTGCGGAGTTTACAATTTATCTGATATAATCAAGTGAGAATGATCCTATAATAAGGTCTTTTTCTGTGAATTTGTACTGTATCCAGCTTCTTGTTTGCACATCACACACGCCCTGCACACAGAAAAACGTTCTAAGGTTTTCTTCTTTGAACTCAATCACACCATCCATCAGATGACGCAGCACCTGCACATCAGTCTCACTATGCATGCCTTTTGTTAGGGAATACAATGCAACAGAATTGTCTCTCTTGCACTTACCAGCTAAATCCTCCAAAAACCTGAAAATTGGGTTGGCGCCCAGGTTCGCAGTTAGTGTTGACAATGGGAAAACCATTCTGTAGTAATCTCCTTTTTCTTTGAGTTTGTTCAGTACGTTGTTCATCGCCAGACCTATTACATCCAGGTCCCTTATGCTGTCCACATATTCAACATTTGGCTCATCGCAAGCAACACCCATCCTTCTTGAGTAAATATCAACATACCCAACCATACCGTTTTTTTCATACTCGTCATAATTTGGAAGTATTTCTCTTAATTGGGACTTGATGTCCGGTACTGCTTTATCAACAGTTACAATGATGCATGGGACACCCTTGGCAAGTCCTTCCGTGATGAACCTGTCAAGCAGCACCTCTGTGCCTGTGAACGGTGGACCATAAATCAAAACATTTGACCTAAAAGGCATGCCGCCAAGCAGCAGGTCATCAAGCCTTGAAACACCTGTTTTTATCTTCTTTATTTCCTTTTCTTTTTCTCTTTCCTCCTCTTTTTTCACAATCTCTTTACCCATTATCCTCTGCGCTTCCCTTTCAAGCCCCTCCTCTCTGGATTTCAGGTATTCCTCCCTTCTTTTCAGTTCTTCTTCTTTTGTTTTTATTTCCTCCTCCAGTCGTGATAGTTCC
>JASEEW010000216.1 GCA_030019485.1 Thermoplasmatales archaeon
GGGTAATACATTCCCACGACGGGGGATATGATTATCTCGTAAAGTCGGGTCTAAACAAAATATTTGGCATACTGGTTGTCGTAGGAATGGTTTTGTCTTCTATGACAATGTTGGTAACAAATACTGGAGGTATTGAGGATGAGGGAGAAAAAGACACATGGTCTTTGAACCCATGTGTAGCAATAGATGGGGACATCCATATGGTTTGGCAGGAGAATGTTTCAAATTTTGAGATTTTTTACTCCAACAGCAAAAACGGAAACTACAGGGAAAAACTGGAAACAGCAATTAATGATGTAGGTTTTTTGGTTGAAAACACAAACAACAATGATGCTGATAAGGAACTTGGGAAAGCATTGGAAAAACTCAACACTGCAAAAACAAATTATTATGCATCTGATTTTGAAAAGTCATTTAAAAACACTGAAAACGCTATAGATCATCTAATGAAAGCAAAATGTAAAGGTGCTGACACTTCAGAAATCATAGTTTATCTTACTTTTGCTGTTAGGGATATGGTGAAGACGAATATTCTTTATCTTGATTTCACTGTGGTTTCTGGTAGTGAGCATATTAACGAGTCATGGCAGGACTACTGCAACGGTGTAGAAAACATTAGTAGTGGTTGTTATGATAAGGCTGTTGACTTTTTCAAGGATTCATTCAAAGAAGCAATAAAGGCTTTGAATGATTTTGACGGTATTGATTTTGGCAGCATAGTAAGAATCAGCTACACAGAACATGATTCTATTTATCCCAGGTTGTTTCTTAATGGAACAATCAATGTAGGCTGGTTTGAGGAAATAAACAATGAGACACATGTATATTATGCTAGATCATCCAACAATGGTAAAACTTGGTGGTATTTTGATGCAACACAATATGCTGATGTTTATCTTTCCGCTATAGGTATAGATCCATATTCTGTGGATTTAGGGAATATTTTCACAGTCACTAGGGCATTGGATGATGTAAGAATACTGTCACGTTGTCATTATTTTTATACGCCTATTGTGATAAGGGATGGTGGGCGTTTTAGAATAGATAACTGATGTTTTGCGTTTTGAAACTAACATTTGAATAAACCGAACACTGTTACAGTTTTGGATGGGATGCTTATGGAGTTGCCAATAGTGGCTATTCCCTCTTATATAGAGG
>JASEEW010000217.1 GCA_030019485.1 Thermoplasmatales archaeon
TCCAACAGGCACTTTTGTCAGTCCATCCAGCTTTTCCTCTAATCCTTTTTCCCTCATCGCAATTGCAATCTCACTCCTTGTTTTCTCTATAAGACTTCGTGCAACATCCCTTTTTTTTCTGACGGAAACAATAGCATTCGGCAGGTCAAACTTCATAAGCACAGAGTAAAGCTTCTCCATAATGTTTATATACCATTTTGCTTTTTCAGTGTCTCCTTCTATCAGGGCATCTAATGCGCATCTCCTGAACTCCCCTATTGCATCCCCCATGCCAAGCAGGTACGAGGTGTATGTCACACCTAATTTGTCAGGGTCAGGCAGGTTTCTGTTTTCAATTACGGAGGTAATAATGCCTGCCTCGCATAGCTCCTGAAACGCATTTTCTACAAATCCTGAGTAATAGAGGTCAGGATGATTCCTGACAGTTTTAATTAGTTTTTTTGTTTCATTTTTTATATCTGAAAAATCGGTTTTTTCTCCCCTGTGCATTGCCTGGACTGCCTCACCACACTTCCTGATAATATTTCTTGATGTTTTTAATGCCTCCTCCCTAACAGCATCCTTTTCCTCCAGCCTGCACATTATTTTCTCTGTTATGTTTTTCAGGTTTTTCATAATCTACCACTGAAAAGTATGAGGACAATGAACACAACAATCATACCATACATTATGTACATCATCATTTTCCTTTTCTTCACCATTGCATCCCATTTTTCCTTGCATTCATCAGAGCAGAATGTTTCCTCCGCAGGAACTGCCTTCCCACATATACTGCAGTGTTTGTGCTGCAAAATTTTCTCTGTCATAATATCACACTCCCAACAAAATTTTTATTTTCCATAACATTTTTTAACGAAGTCAGATTTTTTCCATTGATTACAAATGTTTTGATTTTTGACCTTGCTATGATTTTTGCGCCCAGAGGGTCAATAACACTTTTTGAGCCTGCCCTGCTGCTGGTAACAGAGGTTATCTTAATCAGCTCATCTGCTGTGAGTTTCTTAAGTGCTCTCGCATCCCTGTTTTTTTTTGGGTCAGCAGTGTAAACGTAGTCAACATTTGTTGCGATTATGAGTCTGTCAGCCTTTATTCTTTCAGCAAGCATTGCTGTCACAGCATCTGTTGTATGCCCTGGGTGCGTTCCCCCCATTA
>JASEEW010000062.1 GCA_030019485.1 Thermoplasmatales archaeon
ACGTTACCATTAATGATGTAAACAAGGAGGCATATAAAATTATTAAAAGGAACATCAAACTGAATAATCTTGATAACGCATTTGCTGAGAATAAGAAGCTTAATACAATACTATCCGAGAACAGGTATGATTACATAGATATTGATCCTTTCGGTTCACCTGTATCTTTTATTGATTCTGCTATGAGGTCCATAAAAAGGGAGGGGGTGCTTGGTGTTACCGCAACAGACACTGCAACACTGTGCGGTGTTTACCCTGAAACCTGTCTTAGAAGATATTCTGCAATGCCTTTAAAAACAGGGTATGGAAAAGAAATAGGGGTCAGAATCCTGATTGGTTTCTGCATTAGGGAAGGAGCAAAATACGATTTAGGGTTTAAACCATTGCTGGGGCATTCAACAGACCATTACTTCAGAATTTATCTGCAGATTGAAAAGGGGGCTAAAGAAGCAGGTAAATGTATGGAAAACATGGGTTATGTTTTGCATGATTTCGTCTCAGGTGAAAGAAAAATTAGTAAAGAAATTGACAGAAATTACAGAACAGCAGGACCACTGTGGACTGGTAAACTGTTTGACAAAAAATTTTTAAACAAACTTGATGTAAAAAATTATTTTGGGACAAAGAAAAGAACAACAAAAATGCTTGAGCTATGGAAAAATGAGGCGGATGCGCCTGCACTGTATTATGAAGTGAACAACGTTGCAGAAATGATGAAAACATCTCCTGTTTCAATGAAAAATATTCTGGAAAAACTGAAGCAGCAAAATATATCAAGAACGCATTTTTCACCCACAGCATTCAAAACAGATGCACGTATAGAGGAAATAAAGCATATTTTTCTATAAATTGGACACTGAAATATGAAAAATATTTATTCTATGAGGTTCATTACTTTTGTATGTATCCAGGGTATCGTAAAGATATTCTTACAAATCAGTGGTTCGTAAGAAGCATGTGCTTTGTCATAGGGATCACATTTGTGATTGGAATTTTTCTAATACATGACACAATTTCCATGTTTGCGTGGGAAAGCGGGTTTAACCTGTTATCTCTTTATAAATCAATCATATTCATTTTCTTTTCTTATTTCATTCTATTTTTCATTTATTTAATGCACTTCAAAACCTTGGACCCAGAGGATATGACTGAAACTATGACTAATGTAATTGGAACATTATGCATCCTGAACATAATAGTGGCAATACTTGTTGTAATGGCCATAAATACCGGTGTTATAGACTATTATTCCACACCAAAAGACATAACAACCCCCTCTTCAATGAAAGCATCGTTTCTTTTCATTCCTGTAGGAGTAACAATCTTAGGGGTAACAATGTTTATCACAAGATACCTATTAAAGTATACAGTAAAATATGCAGGAGGAAAATAACATGGATGGACTGGATTATTTCCTGTATTTTTTTCTCTACGGTCCTGGTATATGCCTGCTTGCTGGTTTAATAATCGCAGTCATTATCGCTACTTTAATTGCCAGGCGCCCTCAGCCGCTAACAAAGTCTTTACAGGACAAAATAAAAATATTATTTAAAATTTATTATGGGTCTACAGGTATTATTGGTATCACGCTGGTAATTGAAGGAATTATTAGTCTATACATAGGCGAAAGGATAGGGCATATTGTTTTTGGTGCTGTTCAGTTTATCTTGGGTATTCTTGTAATATTGTTAAGCGCAGTATTACTGAGGAGGCGATATGAAGAAATTTAAGGTTGCTATCTGCTTCCTGGTCTTAACATTACTTTTGTTCCCGGTAGTAAATTATGGGGCAGCACCTGTGAAAGGAGATGGGGGTATGCTTCCACTTTTTGAGACCTGGCTTCATCAGAGTTCACAAAATGCTATTGTTGCATGGAATGGAAATGAAGAAATACTCATACTCTCAACAAATGTCAAAAGCGGAACTAATGGAACCGCTGTTCAAATTCTGCCATTACCATCCTACCCGGAAATAAAGGAAGGAAACGAATCTTCGTTTCACAAAGTAGCAGAGATTGTTGGAAACGTATACTACAAAACAAAGGAAGGGGCTTTTGCCCCTGGAACTTTAACTGGTGGGGGTGGTATTGAAATTTTGTTCACAACACAGATAGGCGTACACAATCTAACAGTCGTCAAGGTCAACGATTCTGCTGATTTTACTAATTTTCTTAGGGAAACACTTGAGGAAAGAAATCAAACACTGATAAATAAATTTGATGCATTGTTTCCAAACTTTGAGAACATAGCAGAAAAATATGTGCAACAGAACATAAAATATTTTGTGGTTGATGACATTGAAACAAAAGAGGATACAAAGACTGTCCAACCGATTGTTTACAGGTTTAACACATCCTACCTGTACTACCCAATGATGATGACATCAATGATTTTTGATTTTCCACCCCCACAGGAAGAATACTACTATAACTCGATTGTAATTAATGTTTTCACAATTACTTGTGGTTTACCTAAGGACAATCATATTTTAGAAAATGGTTTTGGGAGAAACGCCTTGTTTGAGATAGAACAAAATGATTTAAAGGAGATAAGCCCAGAAATAGCAGATATGTTCCATGGTGAGACATGGCTTGGGAGTTACAGTGTAAGGGTCTGGCTGGATGAAGCAAAAACAAGTCATGTATTCGCTCAGGATTTCATTGTTAAAGAAACATATACTCTGCCATCCTTTGATTGGGTTGTTACTCTTATTGTAGTTTGTGAAGTTGGACTAATAGTAATGGTTTCCGCATATCTACTAATTTTAATAAAGAAGATACCCGGATTAAAAATAATGAAAAAACTGTAAACAACAAAACATTATATTACTGTCTCCAGCTTGAACAGCACCTTGTACCCCCTGAGTGCAGAATGTATTTTATCCCCAAACCAGATGAGGTCCTTTACATCTGCACTGCTGCCCCAGTCATACTCAAAATCATAGTTTCCCTGAACAGCATTAAAACCAAGGTTGTATAATATGCTTGCCACCTCAGTTGGCCTCGCCCCCTCACTGTTGAACATCACTGTCAAATATGTTTTCATCAAACCCTGTATGCAGATAGGAATATTTAATTGTTACCTTGAACATTTAGGTATATGAATTTAAAGGATGAAATAGGAGAAAGAGCAACTGTTGTGAATGAGGAATTAAAAGAAATTTTGGCGTTTAAAGGACTGAAAATTTATGATGCTATGAGATATCTTATCCTTGCAGGCGGTAAGCGTCTGAGGCCGGTTATTGCAATGCTGTCCTGTGAATCCGTTGGCGGAAAAAAAGAGAATGCTATTCCGTTTGCTGTGGCACTGGAGCTTGTTCACAATTTCACGCTTTTACATGATGACATAATGGACAGGGATGGATTTAGGAGGGGTATGAAAACAACACACGTTGTGTTCGGTGAACCAAGAACGATTATTGCTGGTGATGCACTTTTTGCGCTTGCCTATGAGGAAATATTAAAACTGAAAATAAAACCTGAAAAACTCAAAATATTACTGAAAGATTTTTCAGTTATGGTCAGGGAGATTGCTGAAGGGCAGGACATGGACATAGATTTTGAGAAAAGAACAGATGTTTCAGAAGAAGAATACCTTGAAATGGTTGGGAAAAAAACTGCGAGAATTATTAAAACCGCTGCAATGGGTGGGGCAATAATTGGAAATGGTTCAACTGAGCAGGTTGAAAAACTTGCTGAGTATGGAAGACTTGTCGGCATTGGTTTTCAAATATGGGATGATGTCCTAGGGCTGGTTGGTGACCCAAAAAGAACAGGCAAGCCTGTTGGTAATGATATCAGAAGAGGAAAGAAAACATTGATTGTTGTTCATGGATTAAGTCATGCAGATGAGGAGGATAGAAAAACCCTTCTAAATATTGTTGGAAAAGATGATGTAAGTGATGAGGAAGTGGAAAATGCTGTTGAGATTGTAGGGAAAACAAACTCAATTGACTATGCGAAAAATATGGCATTGGGCTTGGTGGAAAAGGCAAAAGAAAACCTTAATGTTCTACCAGGGTCTGACAGCAGGCAGGTTTTGAGTATGATAGCAGAGTACTGCGTGGGTAGGGATAAATGATAGAAAGTGCAAGAAAGTATGCGCTGCAAAATGCAGTATTGCATAATGGGAAAGCAGAAATTGGTTCTGTGATAAATAAAATTGTTGCTGAGTCTTCAGAGCTAAAACAAAAAATAAAAGAGATTGTTCCAGAAATAAAAAAGATTGTTTCCGAGGTAAACAAACTTTCATTTGCAGAGCAGAGAAAAGAACTGGAAAAAATTGCTCCTGAACTTCTGATAAAGCATAAAAAGAAAAAAGAGAAACAGTTACCGGAGCTCAAAAATATTTCAGGAAGGGTTGTGCTCAGATTTGCCCCTGGACCCAGCGGTCCTTTGCACATTGGGCATAGCAGGGCTGCGATTTTTAATGATGAGTACGCAAAAAAATATGATGGAAAATTTATTCTGAGGATTGAGGACACAGACCCTGACAGGATTGACCCTGATGCCTACAAGATGATTCATGAGGACCTGAAATGGTTAGATGTAAATGTGCATGAAACAGTAATACAGAGTGACAGGTTTGAAACCTACTATGAGTATGCGAAAAAACTTCTGGAAAAAGGAAACGCATATGTGTGCAGATGCAGACCTGAGGAATGGAGGAAACTGAAGCTGGGAAAAAAACCCTGCTCTCACAGAAATCTGGAACCTGAAAAAAATCTTGAGGAATGGGACAAAATGCTGGGGAATGTTTATGATGAAGAGGAGGCATCAGTGGTTGTTAAAACAGATTTAAATTTACCTAATCCTGCATTACGTGATTTTGTTGGACTCAGAATTTCTAAAACACCCCATCCAAGAACAAACGACAGATACATTGTTTACCCACTCATGAATTTTTCTGTCGCTGTTGATGATCACCTGCTTGGTTTAACCCATGTTCTCAGGGGAAAAGACCATCTGAACAACACGTACAGGCAGCAATACATCTTTGATTATTTTAAATGGAGGAAACCAGAGTACATACACTACGGGAGGGTCAGGATTGAGGACGCGGTATTAAAAACATCAAAAATCAGGGAGGAAATAAAAAAACAGTTTTATTCAGGATGGGACGATGTACGTCTTGGAACAATAAGAGCCTTGGCAAAAAGAGGCATATCATCAGAGGCTATTAGAAAATACTGGATTGACGTCGGCATCAAACCTGTTGATATAGTGTTTTCATGGAAGAACCTTTACGCATTCAACAAAGACATTGTGGATAAAAAGGCGAACAGGTATTTCTTTGTCTGGAACCCACAGTTGTTAAACATAACAGGTGTTGACAGACTGGAAGGACACGCGCCCCTGCATCCGGACATTCCTGAAAGAGGCATCAGAAAAATTATTCTTGAAAAACCGGTAAATGTTTTTGTTTCTGATGATGATTTGAACAAAATAAATTCTGGTGATAAAATAAGGTTAAAGGATTTATGCAACATTCAGTTAGCATCAAAAAACACAGCAAAATACATTGGACAGGATATATCAATACTGAAGGAAGGCGCAGGAATCATTCACTGGGTTTCAAAAAAAGGCATAAAAACAAAGGTTTTCTTCCCTGACGGAAGTGTAAAAGAGGGAATAGCAGAAGAAGGGTTAAAAAAAGAAATTGGCAGTGTTGTCCAGTTTGAGCGTTTTGGTTTTGTGAGAATAGACAGAATGAATAATGAACTGGTTTGTTATTTTGCGCATAAATAAAAAATTTATAAAAGTTTCAAATTCATCCAAGAACCTTATCAGAATTGTTAAGATTTGGAGAAAAATATATACTGGGTAGAAACATTCAATACTTTAACAAAGCTATCTTTTCCTCAGATATTCATTAACTTTTTTGTTTTATTTCAAGCAGCCATTTCCAGAGTGGCGTGTAAACTATTTTTCTGTTTTCCATGTTTTCCTCAGCCTTGTAGTCCCATGTGATGATTTTCAGGTTATTGCATTTGAGTTCTCTGCTTGCTTTCAGCAGTGCTCTTGTCTCTCTTTTCTCTATTTCATCTTGCCCATTGGCATAGGTGACCTGGATGAGTTCATTGACTTTTATTCCTTCTTTCACAACAAAGTCCACCTCATTTCCCTGGTAATCCTTCCAGTAAAAGATTTTTGTTTTACCATGGGGAAATCTTCTGTGAAGTTCTGTTGCTACAAGATTCTCTATGAGTCTTCCTCTGTCTTCAGAGAATTTGAAACCGAAATAGTTTACGAAACCTGTATCTATGCAGTATATTTTTCCTGGGTGCTGAAGCTGGTCTTTTATCTTGAAGGAATATATTCTGTTGTCGGAAAAGAGGAAGGCATCCTTCATGAGATAAAAGTATTTTTCAAGTGTTGGAACCGATATCTTAATTCCTCTTGATCCTAAAAGTCTGGATAACTTGGAAAAACTCACAGTTTTTGCAGATAGTGATGTCAAGAGACATGCCAGATCCTCAAGGACTGCTGGGTATTTAACCTTAGGTGCAACATCCCGCGTTATTATATCAAGAAATAAGTTTTCCAGATACTCCTCTTTGTTCTTGTTCAACACGACCTCAGGAAACCCTCCGTATTCTATATATTCCCTCAGGAATTTCATCGTCTTTGCCTTTTCCTCCTCTGTTGGCAAACCAGACATTCCAAATCCTTTAAACCTCAGGAACTCTCTGAAACTCAATGGATATACTGGAGTTGTTAGATGTCTTCCTGAAAGAAGATGGCTTAAATTCGATTTTGTCAGCTTTGATGTTGAGCCTGAAATAACTATTTTCATCTTTCCCTTGAACTCATCATATATACTTCTCACAAACTTTTCCCAATCCTTTAATCTCCGCACCTCATCCAGGAATAAATATACCTTGTTTTTTAAAATCTCCCCTTCATAGATGATCTCTACAAGATAATTGAAATAATCTGGGGTTAGTGGATACAGGATCCTTCTCTCAAAATTCACATAGAGGGTCTGCCTTTTATCCACACCAGATTTCAGTAACTTTTTAACTGTCAGAAACATCAGGTAGGTCTTTCCTGCTCTTCTGGGCCCAATAACATCTGAGATTAATGGTGAATCCGTGTTTATATATGATTCTCTTTCAATGAGTTCAGGCAATTCTTTTTTCCAGTATTCCTCTAACAATATCCTTAACCTATCTTTACGATTTTGCATAATATCGTTAAATAGGTTTTACGATTTAAAGTTTTCGCTTGGCTATAACCATGAGAGTTGGGGTGTAGGTTGATAGAGTGAGCGCCAATGCAGGTGGAAACATTTATTACTTTCTTTGCAGATAACGATTTAATGAAACTTGATAATATGCTGAAAAAGGACACAATAACAAAAATGGCTGACAAGGATTTTTTGATGGAAACACTTACAGATGAAACGCTAGGCCCTCATGTTCATCTGGCAATACTCCTGCTCATAGTGATAATCGTTGCAATTATTATAGCGCTCATAGGGCTTTAATTTTCTTTTTCCTTATTAATTCCCATAAAATCCTCACAAAAACGAATCTTGTCATACACAGCAGTTAAAGCAGACGCTTTTTTGTATTTATTCTCTGAGAAGTTTGCACCATCCCACAACTCCTTTGTTTTATCACAGCATCCTAAATCATCATTATATCTGCCGCATTTAAAACATTTTTTGTTTTGCAGGTCATATAATTTGTTTGTAATGGTAGAAAGATGGTCAATCGTAGCTTTCCTGCTAGCCTTTTCATGGGTACGCAATGTTGCCCTTCTTCCCATATCACCCGAAAACGTGTATTAGATATTAAATTTTTTCTTTCATGCAGTTTTCAACAATCTTTTCAGAGCATCCAATATATTTTTCGGGTTTTAAGGCATCATTTATTTCTTTTTCAGACAGCAGTTTTCTGATTTCCTTTTCTCTGAGCAATATGTTTTTAAATACGCCTTTCCTCATACTGCATTTTCTGACAAGTTCATGTGCTTTCTGCCTGTTCATTCCTTTTTTTGTGAGTGCTATCATCACAGACTCGGCCATTATTCTATCAGATTTTTCAAGGTTTCTCATCATATTTTCAGGATAGACTGCGAGGTTGTCAAAAACGTTTTTCATATCCTGAAGTATTTCATCTGTCAGAACACAGACATGCGGCAGGATGAATCTTTCAGATGATGAGTTTGTCAAATCCCTCTCATGCCACAAAATTGAGGATTCAAAACATGGTCCTACAAAACCCCTTATGATTCTTGCAAGGCCGCATATTTTCTCAGAGGTTACAGGATTCTTTTTATGCGCCATTGTTGAGGAGCCAACCTGCTTTTTACCAAATGATTCAGCCACCTCATTTATTTCTGTTCTCTGAAGGTTTCTGATTTCTGTTGCAAACTTTTCAAGTGAGCAGGAAATGTTTCCCATAAGACAGACAAACTCAGTATGTCTGTCTCTCTGAAGTATTTGTGTTACCGCCTCTGGGGTATTCAAGCCTAAATTCTTCATTACAAGTGACTGAATCTTCAATGCGTTCTTTCCAAATGATGCACCGGTTCCAACTGCACCCATCATTTTTCCAACAAGAATCCTTTTTTTAACCTCATTCAGTCTCTCAATATGCCTGCCTATTTCTGTAGCAAATACTGATAGTTTCAGCCCAAACGTGATTGGGACAGCGCTCTGCCCATGCGTTCTTCCAAGCATGATTGTTCCCTTGTGTTTTTTTGCAAGTTTTAACAAAGACTTTTTCAGCTCAGAAAGGTCTTTTTCCATGATTTTTATCGCATCCTTTAACTGCAATGCTGTGGCTGTGTCAACAATGTCATAGGATGTTGCACCAAAATGCACATATCCACTGTTAGAAGCCTCTGTTAATGCCTTAACCATAGCCATTATGTCATGTTTTATCTCTGATTCAATCTTCTTAACCCTGTTAATCTTCACATATTTTGTGTTTGCCTTTTTTAAAATTTTCTCAGCTTCCTTTTTCGGTATGTTTCCTGTTTTCGCAAGTGCTGACGCAAGCGCGGATTCAACATCAAGCATTTTCTGCAGTTTATTCTCTTCTGAAAATATTTTTTTCATCTCCTTTTTACCATACCTGTAATCTAATGGGCATATCAAATTATCACCAAAATGTTATAGGAAAGAAAGAATATAAGGATTGGTATGGAATATGTTGATGAGATAAAGAAAGGGCTCATAACTGCAGTTTCAAAACTCACAGAGGATGTAAAAAGGGTTGCTGTTCCTTTTTCAGGTGGTCTTGACTCTTCCATTGTTGCTGAGCTTGCAAGAAGAAACACTGATGTGACATTATATGTTGCTGGATTTGAAAGCTCGCATGATATCAGGATTGCGCATGAATCAGCATCTTTGCTAAATCTTCCACTTATAGAAATAATGATAGAAGAGAACGATGTTGAAAATGCAATACCAGTTCTAAAAAAAATCATTAAATCAAACAATCCTGTTGTTTTATCATTTGAGCTTCCATTGTTTTTCACTGCAAAAAACTCAATTGAATCAGTTTTATTTTCAGGTCAGGGCGCTGATGAACTCTTTGCAGGATACGCAAAATACATGAAAAGTAAAAATTTGGAGAAGGATTTAGAAAACGATGTAAACGAGTTGAAAAACAGGGGCATTTTACGTGATAAGAATATTGTATCATACTTTGGTAAGGGGTTAAGGACACCTTTTCTGGATGAAAATGTTGTCAGGATTGTTTTAAGCATCCCGGGAGAATATAAAATAAAAGATGGGATAAGAAAATATATTTTGAGAGAAGTTGGAAAATCACTTGGTTTGCCGGAGGAGATTGTTATGAGGAAAAAAAAGGCTGCGCAGTACTCATCAGGGATAATGAGGGCTATGAGAAAGCTTGCGAAGAATAAAGGTCAAAAGTTGGGAGATTACATAAAGGATGTATGCATGGAATAGATTTCCAAATGGAGAAACTAATATTTTGTGCCTGTTGGAAAAAGGCATAAAACAACCATACAGAACTTAGGATAAATTGTTTAGAGTATCAGCATTAGGAACTACATCCC
>JASEEW010000218.1 GCA_030019485.1 Thermoplasmatales archaeon
GATTTGTGTGTCATCAAGGCAGGGGAGTTTGTGGGAAGTTTGCCGCAACATGAACTTTTTCAGTTTTCTTTTAACCGAAAATATATCGGTTGCGGAGTTTCAGTAACTCCTTACCTGAAATTAAATCAGTTTTCTCTAATAGTTTCAGCCAATACAATGACTCCCGTAATTCCTTCAAAACAAGTTGCATCTTATGTATGAAATCTGCTTTACTTTCAGCTCCACAAGCCTCTTCATAGTTTGCTCCGGAGGAAGTAGCAGCACGCATTAGTTGATTTGCTGTATACCGCCCAACTGCGGTTCTTTTGAGTTTAGCTGTCAATTTAATGCTACTTGCTGCCCACTCCAATAGCCGTTCTGATAAATCTCTTCTATTTTGCATTTTTCAATTTACACTCTCTATTTTGCATCGAACTATCGTGCTTAACTGCCCTGCGTCCCAGCTCAAAAGCCCTCATATTCACATGAATATATTTTTTTGACACATTTTTTCTGATGGTTTCCTTTATTTTTTCTTTTGATAAAACCGAGAAATGGGAGAATGCGCCAATCATCACGGTATTCATTGTTATTCCAGAGCCGGCATGCTGTGCCAGTCTGTTTGCATCAACTGTTAAAAGATTCTTGCATCTTTTTTTTATTTCACTCAGTATCTGCTCTATTTTTTGATATTTTTCCTTTCCAAGAGTAACAGGGAAAGGGATGACAGGGTTTGCGTTTATTATTACTGTTGTGTTTTTTGATATTTTATTTATAGTCCTGAGTGCCTCAACAGGTTCAAAAGCAATGACAATATCCGCTTCACCATCAGCAATAAATGGGGATGAAGTATTTCCTATTTTCACAGTGGAAACAACTGCTCCTCCTCTCTGAGCCATACCATGTATTTCACTTGTGAGAACATCCATATTGCTTTCAAGGGCTGCTTCACCAATAATTTTTGAGGTAAACAGGATACCCTGACCGCCGACACCAGCAATCACAATATTCTCATGTTTAGCAGCTAGGGGCAAGTAGATAGGGGCTAGGGCATGCAAGAAGTTAGGAGATAGTAGATAGGGATTAGGGGAGAGTAGTTCCCTAAACCCTAACTCCTGACTCCTAACCCCTTGTTTTCCCCTGACCCCTAACT
>JASEEW010000063.1 GCA_030019485.1 Thermoplasmatales archaeon
GGTTCAAACCATGATTACTCAGTTTCTATCGCTATCGTTTTTCCTAATTTTAATCATCCTCGGAAGATAAGTAAAGAACGCCGGGCTGAAGCCACCGTGGCATCATTTTATGGATGTTCTTCAAGATAAATAAATCTTATTCCCACCATATTTTGATTCAAATATATTTTTGGCATTCTTTTATTTTTATTTGCAAGTAAACTATCATCGTGACCCCAGCAATAAACATAATTATCCCAATTATAACAAGTAGAAGCAGAAAACGATTTTGTATGACTAAGTTTTGAAAGAAACTAAAAAATGAGAATATTATAATTATTCCCCCAATCGCTATAAAGAACATTTTTTTGATTTGCTCTTTGTAGAAATTCATAGCATCTACAGGTGATATACATTTTTCCCACCATCTAACATCTCGCTTCGTTAGGTACTTATAAAGACACAAGAAACATACTATTAAATACAGTAGCCCTAGGGGTAATTCAGATAACTGAAAGAGTTTCCCACTATAACACATGAGAACTATAGCAAATACACCTAATATTCCCCAAAGAATACTCAACAACAACCAATACTTATTATTACGCTTTGCTGTTTCTATTTTGCTTTTTATTTTTTCTTCATATATAGTACGTTTTGCTTCAGCTTCATATTGTGGTGGTAGTGGTGGGGGCGGGGGATAGTAACTTGGCTGTTGAGGTGCTACCATTTTTATCACATAGAATATCTTTTTGCTCTCTAAAATACCTTTCTATCCTTTCTTTAGATTGTTCAGGCAAGTTGCCCTAACCGCAAAACATTTACTCCCATAACCCTTTTATTCTTTTATGAGAGCATTTATTTCTGCTGATATAGGCGCTTTACCAGGGATAGTGAATGTTTTGGATGAGCTGAAGAACATAGATGCTGATTTGAAGCTTGTTGAACCGGGAAATGTTCATCTGACATTGAAATTCCTTGGTGAGATAGATGAAAACAGGATTGATAAAATTAGTGAAGTAATGGAGGACAGTATCAAACACATTTCTCCTTTCAGTATAAAACTCAGGGGTGTTGGTGTTTTCCCAAGCATGAGTTATATGAGGGTTTTATGGATTGGTTTAAAGGATGCTGAAAAACTCGGGGTAATAGCAGAAAGGCTGGAAAACGAGCTGTCAAATCTTGGCTTCAAAAAGGAGAAAAGAAGTTTTTCGCCCCATGCGACAATTGGAAGGGTGAAATCCCCTAGGAATAAGAATATTTTGCAGAGTTTTTTGAAAGAAAATGCAAGCAAGGATTTTGGTGAAATTGATGTTAAATGCATAAGGCTGAAAAAAAGTGTTCTGACACCAAAAGGACCGGAATACTCTACTGTTAAGGAGGCCTCTTTTCAAAAATATTAAATGCTCATATGTCATGCACTCTTTGGTGAGAAGGATGAGGGAATGGGATTTTGTTGAGTATCTGGCAAACCATTCTGAGTTGGAATGGAAGGAGGGTGTGCTGAACGGGAGACCTGGAATTTTTGTGAAAAACAACATGTTTAACACGGTAACACATTTCACAAAGGAGAGCATTCAAAAATATAATCTGGAAACGCTTGTGAACCAGACATATCATGGCAGGAATGTTGAGCAGATGACCAGGGTAACAGGTTATTTCTCCAAGGTTGCAGGCTGGAACAAGGGAAAAACAGGTGAATTAAAGGAAAGATACAGGGTTAACGGTTTAAATGGACAGAAATAGTTTTTTATTCCCTTGAACCCATACTTATCTGATGCTGCAGGACAGGGTTCTAAAAAATATACTCCCAACATCATCCGAGGCTCTGGAAATAAAAAGGACTGTTGAGGAGCTGAAAAGCAAATGCGCAGACACAATAAAAAAACTGGGAATAAACGCTGAACCAATTCTTGTCGGCTCTGTTGCAAAGGGCACGTACCTGAAAAAACCAGATATTGATATATTTATTATGTTTCCCACAGACACAAAAAGGTCGTTTCTTGAGAAATATGGTCTAAAGATTGGTGAAACGGTTTTGAATGGTGAGCGCAAATATGCAGAGCATCCTTACACAACAGGTATTTACAAGGGCTATGAGGTTGACATTGTTCCATGCTACAAAATAACAAATGTTAAAGAAAAAATGAGTGCTGTTGACAGAACGCCTTTTCACACAAAATACATTATTGAAAATTTGAAGGATGAACAGAAAAACGATGTCAGGCTTCTTAAGCAGTTCATGAAGGGGGTTGGTGTTTATGGTGCTGAGGCATCTGTTCAGGGCTTCTCAGGATATCTATGTGAGCTGCTAATTTTGAAGTATGGAAGTTTTGCGTCAGCAGTAAAAGAAGCAGGTTGTTGGAAAAGAAGAATATTAATTGGAAGTCATGCTGAAAAATTTGATGGGTCAATGGTTTTTGTTGACCCTGTTGATGAAAAAAGAAATGTTGCATCAGCACTTTCAGCTGAAAATATTTCTTTGTTTACGCATGCATGCAGGGAATACATTAAAAATCCTAGGGCTGAGTTCTTTTTCCCAAAAAAACCCAAACCTTTGTCAAAAAAACATCTCTTGAAAATGATGAACGAAAGAGGAACGGGTTTTACTGCATTGATTTTTGGGAAACCTGACACAATAGACGACAACCTTTACCCTCAGCTTAGGAAGTGCGAAAAATCAATAGTGGCATTGTGTGCTGAAAATGATTTCAAAATTGTTGACTCAGCATTTTATGTTAACGATGAAATATTCATGGTTTTTGAACTTGAATCATTGGAACTTCCAAATATGAAAAAGCATTATGGTCCCATGGTTTTTATGCCAAATGCTAAAGATTTCAGGGAGAAATGGGAAAAAGATGGTTTTACATCCCCATACATTGAAAAAAACAGATGGGTTGTTAACATAAAAAGAAAACATATCAATGTAAAGGATTTGATAAACGAAAAAATAACAGGGCTGAGCACAGGCAAGGATGTGTCAAAGTCTGTAAGAAAAAAGTTTAAAATCGTTGAAGGAAAAAACATTCTGCAGAAAAAATATTTTCTTTACATGACAATGTTTATAGATAAAAAATTCAGGTGGGAGTATTGAAAGTTGAAATCATTACATGGACCAAGGCATATTCTCTTGGAAAAATACTGTCAAGAAAAATAAAGTCTTCAGGGTACAAACCGGACATAGTTGTGGCGATAGGAAGAGGGGGATATGTACCAGCAAGAATAGTATGTGATTTTTTATCCATCATGAACCTGACAGGTGTTGCTGTTCAGCACTGGGGTGCGGCTGAAAAAAAGGGAAAAGCAAAAATTGTTGCTCCTCTGAACATGAAAATAAAAAATAAAAACGTGCTTGTGATTGATGACATAACAGACACTGGGGAAACAATGGCGATAGTTGTAAAATATTTGAAAAAACAGAAACCAAAAAACATAAAAACAGGGGTGTTGGAGCATAAAAAAGTTTCTTTTTTTGTCCCAGATTTTTTTGCGCACAAAATTGTTAAATGGAGATGGATAACCTATCCCTGGGCAAGATATGAGGATTTACCTGTTTTTATAGGAAAAATAGGAAAGAAAAAAATAGAAAACATTAGGGCAGGATTGGAAAAAAATTTTGGTATAAAGATAAGTAAGAAGGAATTAATAGAGATACTTGACAACATGCTCATAGATAAAATCTAAATCATTTTCATCAAAACATTTTTACTCTCAACACCAGCCTTTAATCCTCTTGATTCTATAATAAGAAAACCGTTGTATCTCAGTTTTTTTAAAACATTTCTGAAGTCAATGTTTCCTTTGCCTATGACAAGATGAGAGTCATCTTTTCCAAAATTATCATGTATGTGGACATTTGCGAATTCCCCGTAATCCAAAAAGTCGTGAATGTTGTTGTTTGTGTTCGCATGCCCTATGTCAAAGCATATCTCAACATTGTTATCAGCGATTTCTAACAGCTCCTTTAAAGAGTGGCAGGTTGTGATTCTCTGGTTTGGCATGTTCTCCAATGCAATTGTTATATTGTATTCTTCCGCAGTTTTTGATATCTGTTTCACAGACCCTTTATTTATTTTCTTCACTTCATCAGGGACAAGAGCACCAAGCGGTGAAAAATGACCAGGATGCATAGTAATTAGGTTTATGCCAAGATCAGATGAAATTTTAATGGTCTCGTTAATCTGCCTTATCGCTTCCTTCCTCATTTCTGGATTGAGGCTTGCAATGTTTATGTCACTGAGTGGCGCATGAACAGAAAAAACAATGTTGTATGATGGTGTTATTTCAAGGAATTTTTCCTTTATGTCCCAGAGGTAATGTTTCCCTTCAGCAACAACCTCCCATCTATCAAAGTATTTTGATATTTTCTCCAGTATTTCTTCAAACCCTATTAATGAAAAATTTGGAGAGGAAATACCTATCTTCATTTTTCCTCACCTTTTATACTTGTTATTTCTTCTATAATACTGTCTATATTTTCACCCTCTATTGTAACCCAAATATCACCAAGTGGATGTGATTCCTCAGCAAAACATATTTTTCCAACAAACGCAACCTGCTTGTTCAGTTTGAAAATTGTTTTATTTCCTTTTTCCCCTCTCAGAAGAATAGTTCTTGCTGTGTCCCTTATCCTATGGTTCCTGAGTATTTCCTTGAACCTGTCCAGCGAGGAGGAGGCTCCTGTCATTCTGTTTCCCTTGTCATCTATTCTTAGTTCAGGGAAAATATTAAGCACAGCCTTTTTTATCTTATCCTTATCCTCTGTTGGCTTGCAAATTGTTTCAACTACGACCTTCATTAACCATGAATAGGTAGCAGGATATTTAACATGTTGGGAGTTTTCTCTGCAGTATAGGTGTTTCGGAACATTTTTACCCTGATACTCTGTTTTGTTTTTGATGAAAAAAAAGGTTATACAAATACTCACTGAACATGGCACGCTTGTGCAGCCCGATGCCATCAAATATATCCTATCCCAGAAAAATCCTATGGTATATGTTCAATCCTTAATAAACAAATCAGGTGAATATCCTCTTATCCTTACAGTGGATGACCTGAAAAACATGGAGGAAAATAGGCAAAGCAAGGTTATACTCATGAGTGAAGCGAATGAGTATACGAGGAGTTGTCGAAGGCAATTCCGAAGTATAGAGGTTAAGCATGAACCAGAAACAAACCTGGCAGAAACAAAGCCTGATGTGAACATCATCAGCGATGTGTCCGGGAACTCAACCTGTGAAGGAAATGTTAACGATTTTGCAAAATACTTCAGAAACAGATATGAATCAATAAAAAAACTGCTGAAAAACAGGAGGGAAATGGTCGGCATAACACCAATAAACAGGATACGTCAAACAGATGCTCAGATAAAAATTATTGGTATTGTAAAGGAAACATCTGTCACAAAAAAAGGTCACAGGCTGATAGAGATTGAGGATGAAACAGGGGCAATATCAGCACTTATACCAAACAACTCATTACTGATTTCAGAACCGGTTGTCACTGATGAGGTCATAGGGATTGTTGGCAGACTGAGCTCCAAGAGCGGGCTGGTGAATGTGGAAAGCATTGTCAGACCCGAGATAATGATGAGAAGAGAAATAAACAGGGCAAAAATACCATTATGCGCTGCATTTGTGTCTGATATACATGTTGGAAGCAAAACATTTCTCTCAGATGCATGGGAAAAATTTGTGGAATGGTTAAAATCTGATGAGGCATCAAACATAAAATACATTGTAATACCAGGTGATGCTGTTGACGGCATAGGGGTTTATCCTGACCAGGAGGATGAGCTTCTCATCTCCGATATTTTTAAGCAGTATGAGGAGCTAGGGCGTCTGCTCTCAGAAATCCCGGAAAATATTCAAATAATCCTTTCACCAGGAAATCATGATGCTGTGCGCCAGGCAGAGCCACAGCCAGCATTCCCTGAGAACATAAGAAAACTTTTTGGGAGCAATGTTTTGTTTGTTGGCAACCCCTGCTATTTCACATTAAACGGGGTTGAAATACTGCTGTATCATGGCAGGAGCATGGACGATTTTGTAACAACCATCCCATCCATGACATACAACACCCCTATTCCAATGATGAAGGAAATGCTCAGACGACGGCATCTTGCACCAATATATGGTGGTAGAACACCTATTGCGCCTGAGCACAAAGACTATCTTGTGATAGACAGGGTTCCTGATATTTTTGTCACAGGGCATGTGCATTCAGCAGGTGTGGAGGTGTATAGGGATGTAACATTAATCAATGCTTCTGCGTGGCAGTCTCAAACCTCTTATCAGAGAACGCAGGGCTTTGTTCCTGATCCTGGGAAGGTGCCAGTAGTAAACCTTCAGACATTGGAAACAAAAATAATGAAGTTTGCGTAAAATCATAACATTCCATATCTTACCATGAGATAAAGGCATATAATCAGTCCGAAAAGAGCAGGTAGATGCCCATTTGAAGCAAATATTATTTTTCTACCAAACACCTTTGACTCTTTAATCTCGCCTTTAACCTTTGTGGGCAGATAACCTGAGAGGATTGCGCCTATGCTTGATGCAGCAAAAATGTAAGCAATAATCATTACGTATCTGAGGTTATTTACATTTATTAAACCTGGTTTACTATTGAGGAGACCACCAGCAAGAAATAGGAGAACAGTTATAAGCAATCCATATATTGAAACGGTATGAGGAATAGTGTTTAATGTCACATATTTTGCAAATGTCCATTCCTTAAAAACATCTGCATGTTTTTTGTAGAATTCTCTTTGTTCTTTTGTGGACATAAAAATTCTGGTAGGTATATCTATATATGGGTCTCTTGGAACATGCTTCATAGCCTCACAGGTTATTAAACCACTGCCAATTATTGTAGAAAATCCAGAAATACCGATTATTATGCCTCCTGACAAAGCAACGGTTTCTGCTATGGTGTCAGTGACGCCGTACTGTGTACCAAGATTTATTAATGAGATGCACATTAGACCATATATTACGGGTACCAGGTCTATTGTACAAAAAAGAAACATTTTTCCTTTGCTCTTTGCATACTTCTTCTCCCAGTTTAATTCTGTTTTTATCTTTCTCATTGTTTCATCATATCTGCTTTTAATAGTATAGACTGCAATGATCATACCCAGGAGCGGAAGTCCGACATATAGCATGATATAAAGTGACATATCCATGTTTATTGTAATATCCTTTGTTTACATTAAAACTTTGGCTGTTTTACTCAGAATCTTCATTTAACCTACCTTTTCCTTTTCTGCCTTCTTATCGCCTCTTTCAAACACATTTCCCCTTTTGCAACCTTTTCAGCAAGCTCCTCAGATATTGTGATACTTCCTGACATTATTCTGCTTTCATCCTGAATCCTTTTTAAATCGCCATGGGTTGGCCTGATCTCAGGTGAAATCTTAATCTCCTTTCCACTGGTAAATGCTATCTCTATCGCTGCTTCTATGTCATCCTCCATTCTTTTCGTTGTTCCTGATTCATCAACAATCTCTACCGGCACATTGAAATCAGTAACTGCATTGATTGTCCTGTCCCTGAATATCTTTGCGCCATTACCTATCCTAATCCTTTTTTTTTCAGAAGAATAATTTTTGAAAACGTGTTCTATAACAATTTTCACGTCCTCAGGGGTATCAGCCTGTTCTGTATGAATAATTTCATTGTCGCCAACAACAGCTACGCCAGGTCTTTCACCAGGGTCTACGCCAATTATCAGATTATGATAAACGTCTTTTCCGCTTAACACCTTTAAAGCCTCCTGAACTGTTTCCTCAATGTTTTTTGACACGAAAACCTTTGGCTTGAATTTAAACCTTTTACCTTCTTCCTTTGTTGTTATTACAACACCAATCCTGGCAGGTATTTTTTTGTCAAAACTTAGACTTTCAAAAACAATGTTTTTTTCCTTCAAAACCCTGACAAGGTCATAGTAAACTGAAAAGTTTTCTGTCAGAACACCGATGCTCCTCACGGTTTTGAAATGGGGTTAGAAGATAATAAAGATTAGGACCTAAAAAACAAAAACCTTTTATCCTGAAAACCATTGCGACTTATGAAGCATGACAACTCAAAATGTATGCACTGCGAAGGATGCGCTGCCGTCTGCCCTACTGGTGCTATAACTGTTTATGAAACATTTGTGAAAATAGATGAAATCCTATGCACGAAATGCGGGAACTGTGTAAAAATATGCCCTGTCGGAGCAATAACATGAGGTTAGAACATTTTGGTGAGAGAAAAGCAATAAAAATGATTTCAAAAATAACAAAAACAGATGTTTCTGATGACTGCGCGGTTTTGCCTTTTGGTAAAAAATATTTTTTGTTCACAACAGACATGATAAACGAGGAAATCCATATACCAAAAAACTCTAAACCGTATTGTATAGGATGGCATGTTGTTGCAGTAAACCTTTCTGATATAGCAGCAAAGGGGGGAAGACCATTAGGTGTTTCTGTTGCATTAGGAATGCCAAAGACGTATGACGCAAAATTTTTAAAAGAACTTTCTAAGGGTATGTATGACTGCGCAAAAAAATATAAAACAAAGATTGTTGGCGGTGACACAAAGGAAAACAGTATTTTGACATTATGCGGAAGCGCAGTTGGTGTTGTGAATAAAAAAAATATTATGCTCAGAAAGGGCGCAAAACCCGGTGATGTTGTCTGTGTAACAGGAACACTTGGTGCCTCATCTGCTGGTCTGCATTCAAGCAACCCGAAGAATGTTTTGATGATAAACCCAAGGGTGAAAGAAGGCATAGCACTGGGGGAAACAAATGCTGTAACCTCCTGCATGGATATCTCTGATGGTTTTGCATGCTCAGTTTATCAGCTCAGCAGTTTAAACAAGATTGGTTTTGAGATAGACTATGAACTTCTGCCTGTTGATAGGAGTACAAAGAATGTGAGCAGGAAATTAAGAATACCTTTGGAGGAACTGTGTGTTTATTCAGGCGGTGACTATGAACTGCTTTTAACTGTTAAGAAATCAAAATTGAAAACAACAATAAATGCTTTGAAAAGGATTGGAACAAAACTCACGCCTATTGGCGTTGTTACAAAGAATCAAGAAAACATACTAGTTAAAGAAAACAAGAAAACAGTTTTGGAGAACAGGGGATGGGAGCATTTCAGGATGAGAGTATGAAAGAGGCAATGTTCTATGAGAAAAAAGATGATAAGATCAGATGCCTGCTCTGCCCTCATAAATGCTTGATACCTGAGGGCAAAAGGGGAATATGTGGTGTAAGGGAAAACAGGAAAGGTGTTCTTTACTCGCTGATTTATGGTGAGGCATCCTCCATTACTCCTGACCCGATTGAAAAAAAACCATTGTATCATTTTTATCCCGGCAGCACTGTTTTGTCATTTGGCACAGTAGGATGCAATTTTAGATGCAGACATTGTCAGAACTATTCTATATCACAGGCAAAATATGGGTTTTATCCTTTGGAGAGAATAACGCCTGAGGAAATAATATCCAAAGCAAAAAAATACAACTGCAGGGGTATAGCATGGACGTACAATGAGCCAACAATCTGGTATGAGTTCACATATGATGTATCAAGAATTGCAAAGGAAAAAAATCTTTACACGGTTTATGTGACAAACGGATATATTAATGAGGAGCCGCTCAAAAAAATTGCACCCTGTTTGGATGCGATGAACATTGATGTGAAATCAATGAATGAGGAATTCTATCATAAAATCTGTGGTGGTGCTCTGTCCCCTGTGCTTAGAACAACAGAACTTGCAAAAAAATTAGGCATCCATGTAGAGCTCACATATCTAATAATACCAGGGCATAATGATGATGAGTCAGAAATAAAAGAATTTTGCAGATGGGTTAAAAACAATGCTGAAGGGGGAACACCTGTTCATTTCTCACGATTTTATCCTCATTACAAGATGAGCAGTTTACCACCAACATCAATGGAAACAATGCTGAAAGCC
>JASEEW010000219.1 GCA_030019485.1 Thermoplasmatales archaeon
TATTGGCAACTCCATAAGCATCCCATCCAAAACTGTAACAGTGTTCGGTTTATTCAAATGTTGGTTTCAAAACGCAAAACATCAGTTATTTTATTTTTTTATTCTCCCATTCTCCACAACAATCCTATACTTTCCTAACAACAGAAAACCAAACCTTTATATGATAGCAAAATGCTATCATCATTGTGATAACATGGCTGAAACGCAGGTGATATTTAGGGTGGATGACAGGATACTGAGACGTTTTGACAGGTTTCTGAAGTTTTCTGGTTTTAGAACAAGGAACGAATGGTTCAGGAGCAAGGTTAGAGAATTTCTTGAGGACATGGAAAGAGAAAAAGCATTAAAAGCCGTAAGGAAACTCACAGTAAAAGGAATGACTGAGGATGAAATAGTCAGGATGGTAAAAGATTGGAGGAAAAGGGAGCATTAGATATTTATTTCTTCAATCTCCCATTCTCCCCAATACTTGAATAGAAACCTATTTATATAAAATAAGTATATACCTTATGTATAACAGGATGTAGTTGTATGCTTTACCCAGAGTATAATAATAAGAGGATTGTGCCTACAAGGTCAGCATACTATGAACTAATGGATTTGAAATTAGACCTGTTTGAAATCTTGGATGTATTTGAAAATGGCTATGATTGCGCAAAAGGTAAAAGAGAAAAAGGAACGATAGAAAGATGTTTAAAAAAAGGGAAAAAGGTGTTAAGGGCTGTGATAGCAGAAGGAGAATTCTCATATCCTGATGGATATGTTGAGGATGTTTACTGGTTGCTACATGTGTCCGAGGAAACATTCAAAAAAAGAAGGAGGAAACGAATATGAAAAAGAATTTAGAGGAAGGGAAACCTACATGCATCAAATGTAAAAAGGCAATGGAGCCTGTCCAGATCAAACTGGGAACAATAAATGCTAGGGCATGGAAATGCGGTAAGTGTGGGGTGGAAATACTGCATCCACTGGATGCAGAAAAGGCGCTGCTGATGGCTAAACTGAAAAAAGGAATAAAACTCAAGGTTGGAATACTGAACAAGGCGCCGTATGTGCGTTTTCCAAAGGAGTTCAGCAAACTGCTGCATAAGGGTGAAACTGTATCTTT
>JASEEW010000064.1 GCA_030019485.1 Thermoplasmatales archaeon
GCTCAGGCTTTTTTGAACTCAGCAGATAATACTGCGACGCACCTATGCCTATTGCTATCAACACTACTGCTATCACTGCTATTGCTACTATTTTTTTCTTTCCTATTTCCATTTTCTCATCCTCCTTAACATAATTGCAATCATGCTTAAAATAATTATCGTAATCATGGGCTCAAATCCTGGTATGTATGTGCCTTTCTGATGCACGTAAACATCAAAGTCTTCAGATACACCAATCTTATTTGAAGAGACCGTTATTTTAATCTTTTGAATATTGTCTTTCCAAAGCGTCCATTCTTTTGGTGTTACAATTTTTACTGTTGCTGTTATGTTTCCTTTATTCTCAATAGTCAGAGAAGACGAAGGTTTTAACGGCAGCCAACCATCTGGTGCATCAATATCTATTACTAAATCGTTTATAACATCATTTCCCTCATTTTTTATCCTAATATTAAAACCCACTGTAGAATAGACTGGTACATCCTGATATGGGACCGAGGAACAAATAGAAAACCTATAATATGGTTTTATTTTCACAAGTAACTGTGTTTCAGCTGTAACAGGCTGCCCAGCCCATCCCCAAACATTTCCTCTCGCGCTTACGATGACATTGCCAGATACTGCCTTTATCTCAGGAGGCGTGTGAACATAAACGGTAATAGGAATGTTTTGAACGCCTGCCATGGCACCTTCAATATATGATGGGGAAACTGCAACATCCCATCCTATTGTTTCCTCCGGTCCTTCTACCTTTACATTTATATAAACATTCATTCTGGAGTCTGACTCTATGTCTAACATCCCATTGAACACAGCAGAACAATTTGCACCTGGTGAAACATCTATGCTTTTTTCTTTTTCATCAAAATCAATTTCCATGGCTGCTACAACTGGCTGCGCTTTCCCAGATCCTGAAAATAAAGGAATAAGAAATAGCAGGAGAATAAATAAACACAACACCCTTCTTTTATGCATGCTTTACTCTTTTTCCAAGGATTGCTAGGGCTATGCCAAAAGCAACAATCACAAATATGGGATCAAAACCAGGGATGTATGTTCCTTTCTCCCTTACATAAACATTATAATTCTCTGAAATGCCTGCCTGAGTTGAAGAAACAGTAATATTAATCCTTTCTGGTTTATCCTTCCATAATGTCCATTCCTGTGGTGTTTCAACAGAAATTATAACAGATTGTATTTCTTTCTCATTAATATATATGGATGATGTAGGGTAAATGGGTCTCCATCCGGAGGGTGTTTCAACACTTACTGTCAAATCATTTATGACAGTATTGCCAACATTTTGTATGTTGAATTTAAATGATGCCTTGCTGTGAGGTGTCACCTCTTGATAAGCCTCGGATGAGGCAATAGATAATTTATAATATGGTTTTACATGTACTTGCACTGTATCCTTACCCTCTGTTCCACCAAAAGAACCATAAACCCATCCTCTCGCAGTGACCTCAATGTTTCCTGATATCTTAGAGCTTGTTTCTGGTGGAACCCATACAGATAGGGTGACATCTCTATCATTATCACCTGGAGGCAGGCTAATAGATGATGGGGAAAGTGCCACTGTCCAATCAGCAGCATTAGTACTTCTCTTTATTTCAAAATCTACCGTAAGAGGGTTATCGCAATGCGTTGACAGTGTTCCATGGAATACAACAGTATAGTTTGCACCAGGCTCAACATCAACAGTTTGCGGTGAATCTGTAAACTTAAATTCTACAACAGGCCAGTATTGTGCACTTGCATTACCTGGAATGCAGAGTAGAATAACACTTATTGTGACAAGAGATATTATTCCTATTTTTATTTTTTTCATTACCTTCACCTTTAATCTGTTAAGGTTTTCAGGGTATATATTTCTTTCGTGGTATTTATATATTTAGAAGACCATGAAGACAGGATGAGAATGAGAAAATTTTGCGTTACTGCCTTTCTCGCTTTGATGATACTCACAGGTTTTAGCCATGCTTCAGGCGGTTCTACCCAAACTGTGCATGTATCTTCGGGCGACTGGGGGGAGGAATGGGCAGGTGGTCTCGGTTCTATTCTTGATGTTTCATATTCCCATGATGGGAGTTTGATAGCATTTTCTGGGAGTACAGTAATACAGGTAATGGATGCATCTACATATGATGTAGTAAAACAGTTTTGTGGAAACAGACAAAAAATACCTTCCATGGTGTTTTCACCTGATGATAAATACATTGCTTCCTGCTCAGCAGATGGAACAGCGAACATATGGGATGTAAGAAATGGGAGTTGTATAAAAACGGTGGATGTATGTAGTTATGGTGTGCTGTCTGTAGACTGGTCTAAAAATAATGAAATTGCTTTTGGTGATGCAAAAGGATATGTAACAATATATAGCATATCAGGAGAGGAAAAACTAAGATTCAAAGCACACAATGATGATGTAAACAGTGTTTCATTTTCCCATAATGGTAATTTTATTTGTTCAGGTGGAAGCACAAATGATCCTACTGTAAAATTATGGAATGCAACTTCTGGTGAATTGTTAAGTACATTCAAAGAACATGCAGATAGTATTACATCTGTTTCCTTTTCCCCTGATGATAAAAATATTGCATCTTCCTCCGCAGACACAACGATTAGAATCTGGGATGTTGAAACAAATGAGAGCGAAACATTGGAAGGGCATTCTAGCATAGTAAATAGTGTTATTTGGTTTAAGGATGGGGAAAGTATTTTGTCCTGTTCAGATGATGAAACAATAAAGATATGGGATATAGAAACAGAGGAATATGAAGATATTGAAGAGGATGCTCCTGTAAATTGTGTTACCCTTTCACCAAATGAAGATGAGATATTTTCAGGCTTGGATTATGTGATAAGGATATGGGATTTAGATGATAAAATTTGTGTAAATGAGTTTAAATATCACTCTGATAGGATCGTCTCTGTTGATTTTTCATCAGATGGAACAAAGATTGTTTCCTCATCACGTGAAAATTTTGCTATATTATGGAGTTTAAAAGGAAATAAATGGGTTGAGTTAGACAGAGCAGAATTGGATGTCTCTGTGAACTCAGTAGATTTTTCACCATCTGGAAATAAGGTTGCATTAGGCTGTAGCGACAGTAGCGTAAAGGTCTGGGATATCAACACTGATAATATTGAGAATCTTGTAGAAAATGCGCATAATGGTGCAGTAAACGTTGTGAAATTCTCACCCGATGCTACAATGCTACTCACTATTGGTGCCAGAATACATATTAATGATCCACCTGATTATACAGTAAAGGTATGGGAAACAAATGGTGAATTAAAATCTGTGTTAAGAGGGCATACTACAAATATAAACTCTGTTGACTGGTCTGCTGACAGCAGATACATTATTGCAGGTGCTTATGAAACATATAAGGTTGATATAAGAATATGGGATGTGGAGAGCAGTGAATGTGTGGAGGTAATGTCTGCTACATCCTCCGGCACATCCTGTGTTGCCTGGTCTCATTCTGATTATTTTCTCACAGGCACATATCCTGGGATGAAGATATGGAAATGGGATGAAACAAACAACGATGCAGTTTTTGTGAAAAATTTAGGTTTTGTAAACTCAAGGGTAAGATCGGCTGTTTGGTCACCAGACGATAAAATGATTGCTACAGGCAGTGATGGGATAGTAATAATATGGGATGTAAATTCTGGTGGGGAGATTTGTAAGCTTATTGGTCCTGAATACGATGGAGCCACATACAATAATGTTCGGTGTGTTGCCTGGTCAGGAAATAATAAAATCGTATCAGGTGAGGATCACGCTATTGTAAGAATATTTAAACCAATATTATCTGTTTCCGCAGAAGTCGAAACAAAACTACTCTCAAATGATGAGACATCAATAAACATCCACGTTTCATATATAGGTGAGCCCATATCAAATGCGGATATCACAGTTTCATCAGATATTGGTGAAGTCACACCAAGCACAGGGACAACAGATGCAAACGGTAACATCAACATAATGTTTTATGCACCATCTGTGATTAGAAACACAACCTGTAACATCAGAATCACAGCCTCTAAACTTGGAAGTGGATACGGTGACGGGAAAATAAACATACCAATTATTGTTTACCCAAAGATTTTATTGATAAATGCTGAGGGAGAAGCAGATGTTTACTCAAACAAAACGGCAACGATCAATATTTATGTGTCAGATTACCTCGGTCCTATTGAAAATGCTGATATAACTGTTTCATCAGAATATGTTGCAGAAAAAACAGGTAAAACAGACCTAAATGGAAATCTTAATATTACATTTAATGCACCGAAAACAAAAACTGAAAAAACATGCACCATTATGATTACTGCATCAAAAGAAGGGTATCCTGATGCACATTTTACATTTAACATAAATGTTAAACCAGAAACGGAAAAACCATCTGCACCTCCATTAATTTATCTGCTTCTTTTTATTCTGACAGTAATAGCAGCAACAGCTGCCCTGCTGCTGTATGTTTTAATTCGTGCAAAAAGAAAATAAAATTTTCTAAAAATGTGGGCCCGGCAGGATTTTCTAAGGTTTAAGATGTAGAGGTTTAAGGTTTAAGTATTGTTCACTTCTTACGGAATTTCTTACGGAAAAAACAAAAGGTTTTTCCTAAGATCTTACGGAATTTTTCAGGAAAAATTCCTAAGATGTTAGGAAAACTGTTTACAGTTTTCCGTAACATGCTAGGAAAATGCCAGAGGCATTTTCCGTCGCATGCAGAGCAAATTCCTAAGATCTTACGGAAAAGTCTTTTTGACTTTTCCTAAGATGTTAGGAAAAATGCTTGCATTTTTCCGTAACATGCTAGGAAAACTGCTTCACAGTTTTCCGTCGCATACACCTTACCACTTACACCTTACACCTTTTTGAACCTGCGACCATCTGGTATCCAACCCTTCGTAGCATTAAGTGAAAAGAAGAGCTTCTATTTTTTGAGAGATTATGGAAGTAATCTCTCCTCTCTTTTCTTTTCCGCTAACGCTTTTCTTTTCTCTGTGAGAGAAAAGAAAAGGGCTATGAGCCAGACGCTCCGCCAGACTAAGCTACGGACCCACTGCGGTTGTAACCTTTGGGTTACAACCGTTTTCTGAGATTGGATTGTAATTGTTTTTAGTATATAAAAATGTAAGGTGCGCCGTCGGCCGGGCTCGAACCGGCGACCGCCCGGTATCTTCTAACGAAAAAAGTTTTTTCGATAGTAACAGCCGGGTGCTCCACCACTAAGCTACGACGGCATCTCAATTTTTGCCACCGATTGCTTAATCTCCTTTAGTTTCTCCTCTGTTCTCTCCAGGATTGGTTTTAGCTTTTCTATGCGCTTTAACATTCTGCGTCTTACTGCTGCACCTGATACAGTTGCCTCAATAAGCCCTTCCTGTTCCAGTATCTTTAAAGCATACCTGACCTTGTGTTGTGGTTCATTCATGATCTGTGTAAGATTAATTATGCCTATCGGCTCATTTTCCATAACAGCTTTGAGCACCCCTAAGTATCTTTCAAGCAAGTCAACTTCCTCTTCAAGCCTGTTCGTAAGCGCGCTTGTTTCTTTCTTCATGTTATCACCATGAGATGTGTTAGCAGATATGTAAATTTAAATATTTCTACTGAACGCCGCTTTTTAACAAATTTTTACTGGCAACTGTACAGGCCATGTTCTCTGAGCAGGCCATGCCATAGCCATCTTTTGATACTGCAATGAGTCCTGTCGGAAAATTTTTAAGCAAACTAACACCCAATTCACAGGCTTTTTGTGGGCCTAAAATTTCAATTTTGTCATAAACAGATTTGGATAAAATGTGTCTGATGATTTCTTCACCAACACCTGTTGCGCATACTGCGCCGTGTCTGCCTGCATAAATGCCGCACCCTATTAACGCAGAATCCCCAACCCTTCCAGGAAGCATGAATGAGGTCCCGCCTGTTGATACTGCTGCTGCAAACCCCTTTTTGTCCCTGGCAACAGCTCCAACAGTACCAGTAAATTTTTTGTATTCAAATTTTTTCCATTTTTTTGCCCACACTGGAATTTTTCCATTTTTTAGTTTATTTTTTGTTTCCTCAAGTTTTTTCAAAGCTTCCTTTGTTGCAGGGTTGTAGTATCTGAAATTGTTTTTTCTTGCAAAATTTGTTGCTTCCTCACCAGCAAGGAGAATGTGGGGTGTTTCCATAATTTTTCTGGCGACCTTTACAGGGTTTTTCACATTTTTTATGCCTGCCACAGCGCCGCATTTTAAATTAGAACCCATAACAGATGCATCCATCTCTATAGAACCGTTAAGTCTCATCCTTGAGCCAGTACCAGCATTGAACCTTGGATCATTTTCTAAAACAACAACTGCTTCTATAACCGCGTCAACTGCGTTTCCTTTTTTTCTCAAAACACTGTATCCTTTTTTTGCTGCTTTCTCAGTACTATCCCTGTATTTTATTGGTGAGCCTGCACCGCCGTGTGTAATAATCAGGTGCTGCATATTATGTAATTATTTTTAGGATATTAATGCTTTTTTAAATCATTTACAACAAAACATATAACCGCAAGGTATATAACTGCTGCAAGTACAAACACCCATCCACCAAAAAGGTTGAACATATGCCCGCCCATGGCACTGCTTACCATATATGAGATGCCCCATGCAGCAGATGTTATTCCCCATGCTTTCCCCTTGATATGATGATTGACGTTCATCATAAGAAGGGCACTCCATACAGGCCATACCATGTTTGCAAGAACCATTCTCAGAAGATAAAAAAATGATGATAATGCAAGTGTCGGTGCAATCACTATTCCAACAGCCGCTGGAAGAACAAAAACATTACTTATAAGCATGAATTTTAGTTTATCCACCCTCTCGCCAAGATATCCTGAGAAGATTGTAGCAATTGAAACAGCAAATGTAGTTATAGCAAATATTATTCCAAGAATGAGTGCAGGACAATCAAATTTTTCCAGAAAGAATATTGAGTAAAATGGTATGGAGAAACCTGCACCAAACCCTATAACAAAATACAGAAATGAGAAATCCATGATTATCCTCTTTTCTTTTCCTGATAGCGGAACCTTTTTCATGACCCTCTTCCCGGTTTTTGGCAGCAGGACTGCAAACATTGCTGCTGCAATTATGACTGTCATTGATAGGATGATGCCGTATCTAATGCCTGCAGCCTGGGAGAGAGGATAGTTTACCACATAGCCTATTATTAATGGTCCCAAGGCTGGGAACATTTGTGATAGCCCCCAGGTTACACCATAACTTGCTGACAGCTCTTCGGATTTTACGACATCTGCGATGTATGCCTGGAAGGCGCTACCAGACAGACCTGCACCGAGCCCGATAAAGGACATTGAAATAAGAAGTGTTCTCCAGTCCACAAAGGCTACTATAAATGTTCCAAGAATGACAAAAAACCATCCTAATATTATTACTGTCTTCCTGCTGAAAACATCTGATAAATGCCCGCCTGGTATTGAAAACAGTGTGTACAGTCCATAGTATGCTGCGATTGAGTAACCATACAATTCATTGGTGAAATGGAAGGTCTTAATATACAATGGTATCAGAATCAGGATAAACATTGAGTTAAACAAGAAGTAGAGAACTGAGCAGGTGCCTGGCAGTATGAGTTTTCTATATTCCATAGCCACTGAAAGCATCTTTTGACAGATAATCTTTTTTCCATGCATCATGCTGCAGTTCGAGGGGTTGCAAAGCAACCCCTCCTCTCTTTTCTTTGCGACGGAAAACCTGTTGGGTTTTCCTAGCATCGTACGGAATTGCCTTGCAATTCCGTAGATTTCGCCAGCGTTTTTCTTTTCTCTATTAGAGAAAAGAAAAAGGCTGAGGGGAAAGTTTTTTTACATGATTCCCGTTACATTTGCTCAGGGATAAAAAATGAACGTATTAACATTTGCAGGAATCATGATAGGGTTTGTACCAGCATTAGCTTTTCTGTTTATCATGCTTTACAAATATGAGGGATGTTTTGATGAAAGAAAACTTTTCATCACATTTGCCGGTGGAATGTTTCTAGGGATGATAGGTGCATCATTTGAGATGCGGCAATTTTTTGATATGAACTCTCAGTATCTGGATTTCTGTGTTCTATCCATAATAGGTATCGCGTTTTTTCATGAGGCTTTGAAAACAATGGTTCTGAACATGAAACGTTTTCAGGGAAAATTTGACACAACCTTTTACGGGTCTTCACTCGGCCTTGGATTTGGTGCTATGTATTCTTTTATTGTGGTTGCACGCATGTTTAATCTGGGGGATTATACTTCAACATCCCTTGGGATTTTAGCTGTTGTTGGAATAATTCTCCTGCAGGGTTCCATGGGCTGTATCATAGGGTATGGGTGTTCGATCAAAAGACCAATAAAATACTTCGGGTATGCATTACTTATTCATCTATTGTTTAACTTTGTAGTGTTTGCGGCATACTATATTATACCTTCTCTACTCTTTGTTGTGTTCACAATAATTTATGGAACAATATGGTTTTATTTTATAACCGTTTACATACTGCCAAAATCCCTGCCTGAAAAAATGAAACGAAAAAAAAGAAGGATGCTGCGGAAGGCTTAATAACCCAATGGTTTTTTTGGTTTCCAAGCCCATATTCTTGAAACCATTTCTATTCTGAGCAGCACCTCATCAAGTTTCACTACATCCGTATCCCCAATAACCGTACCTTTTACTTCCTGTCTGCTGAGCAGCCTGGTTGATGCAGTGCTTTCCTTCCACACAGGAGTCTCTGCCTTTGCCTCCAAAACATTCTTTAGTATCATGGCATCCTTGTCGAATACTGTGAGTATCCCTTTAAATGCTCTTCCATCATTCATTACAATAACTGTTTCCTTGCCCAGAAGATTTTTTAACGACCTTTTTAATACACCCATAAAAAAGGAATTATCATCATGGTTAATTAATCTTTTCACTCTTTTATCCATTCATTCAAAGCATGTTCCATACCGCATGACCCGCATTTAACCTTCTTCTTTAACATCCTTTTGCAATGAATACATTTTTTCCCATAACCTGTTAACCTGCTGCAGTATGGGCAGTTTACAATGTGATGCTCGCCTTTTCCGCACCAAAAAAAGGTTTCTGTTTCATTGCAGGATGGACAGACCCTTTTATCTGCTTTGAGTTCACAGCCGCACAAAGGGCATAAACTGCTGAAACTGATTTTTGCCTGAGGCACACACAGGGCATATGTGCCAGAGCATATAATCACAATTTCAGAGAATGTGTACACATAAAGGGGGTTTTTGTTCATTAGCCAGTATGAGAAATTGGACATGGAAAGATTTGCGAAAACAAAAAATATCAGAAGGGACAGAAACCATAATCCAAGAGGCGGTTTATGTCTTGCTTTTTTCCTCATATCAATAACCCTGTAGATTAAAGAAAGCAGGATGAGCAGGCTGATTAACTCGCAAATCAGACCACAGGCAAGATGCATTGTGTCATGATGTGTTAAAAGATACCCACCTGTACCGCTAAAAACATAAATTCCTATTAACCATAACCCATATTTCCAGACGTTGTGAAACGCTTTATACACGCATCCTAAAGCCAGCACCCCAAAAAGAATCCACAACGCCCTGCCAAGCAATGTGCCAAGTAAACCAGAATACAATGAGAGAAGGAAAAAAACTATTGCACCAACGCCGTACAACCCGAGGTTTTCTCTGACAAACTTGACGGCATCCATCATCAGGTGATATACATAATGGGAGATTAAAATTTCGGTTAGT
>JASEEW010000220.1 GCA_030019485.1 Thermoplasmatales archaeon
TGCATGTTTGAAGCAACAGTTAGGGCGGATGTGCTGAAGGAGTTTGCAGGTGTGATTTCTACACTTACAGATGAAGCAAAGTTCATCATAAACCCGAAAGGCATTACTGTGAAGGCTGTGGACCCTGCGCATGTGGCAATGGTTGATTTAACCCTGAATGCAAAGGCTTTTGAGTCCTATTCTGCTTCTGATGCGGAGATGGGTGTGGACATAGAAAAACTTGGTGAAATGCTCAGGCTTGCAAAAAGCGATGACAAAATATCCTTGAAGTTTGATGAGGAAAAAAACAAACTTATAGTCCAGGTTGAAAATATAACGAGAAAAATGTCGCTCGTTGATACTGCAGGTATGTCAGAGCCGAAGGTTCCAGACCTGAATCTGTCTGTGAAGGTTGTTGCAAAAACAGCAGAGCTTGAAAGGGGTATCAGGGCGAGCGAGGCAGTCTCTGACCATGTTGCACTGATTGCATCACCTGAAGGCTTTGAACTTGTGTCTGAAGGAGAGATGGATTCTGTGAGTTTGAAGTTACCGAAGAAACTACTTGTTGAACTGAACTGCAAGGAGAGGGCAAAAAGCCTGTTTTCGCTGGATTATTTTTCAAAAATGATAAAGGCTGCTGTCACATCAGAAAACGTTGTTATGAATCTGGGAACAGATTACCCTGTGAAAATGGAGTTTGATATTGCAAAGGGAAACGGGCATGCAACATATTTGCTTGCACCAAGGATAGAAAGCGAGTAAAAAATTATTTGCTCATTGACCATCTGATGCTTCTCATTGTGAAATTGATTTCTTCAAGTGTTTTGTCAATGCTTGCAAGATATGTTTTGTTTATTTCAAGCATCCTCTGAGAATCATTAAAGTTTTCAAGGTTTTTGTTGAGTTTCTTCAGCTCCGCAAGTATTTCCTTCATTGTTTTAACCTCGGAAAGAACAACATGGAGTTTCTTTACCTTCTCAGGCTTCTTGATTATTTTTTTCTGTTTAGACCTAATTTTTTTAGTCATCAGACTACTTAACCCAAGATAAAGGTTTGCAGGGTAGTTCTTTACTCCCAGATGAAATCTGCACTGGTTGTACCAATATCGGTAA
>JASEEW010000065.1 GCA_030019485.1 Thermoplasmatales archaeon
ATGACTCTCAGATGCCCTGAATGTAAAATGACCTTTTCAGTGGAAGTGAAGCCTAAGCCCTTTGGAGTGAAGTGTCCAAATTGCGGTAAGGAGGGAACGATAAAATAAGTCTCCTTGATAGAAGAGTATGAACAATGTTTTAACTCTTAAAACTTGGTTTTGACATCACTAAAAGCAGAACACCAACACCACATAGTATGCTAGAAATGATGAAGGAGGGCAGGTAATATTCAAGACCTCCTGTGGATTTCAGGGGTAGGGTAGAAGCATTGCAAATGTGGTTACCCAGCATGCCAAAAAAGCACTTATAAGACTTAGGTAAACCTCAGTCTTCCATTTTTTTCTTTTGAAGGTCAGTATGCCAGATGCCATGAGTAGGAGGCTAAAGAGTATCCCATCTATTATCCACTGACGCTGTAAGCCGCCATATTTGATATAAAAGTGGCCTGTATAAAAACCATAATGCACCCATACACTTAGAAGAATTATACTACTTATGATCAAGATTATTCCTGCTATGTCTGGCAGTTTGGATTTCTCTTTTTCCGTTGTAGCTTACTGGGTGTATGCTATTCTGGTAATGGTATGGTATTTTAGGTATTTTAAAGATTTATGGGGGTTTTTTTACCTTTTACCCTTTCTATATCTCCACACAACATATATATGGAAGTGAAGTCATGAGGTAGGTGTGATTCAAAAAACTGGAAAGCAAGACTGGATGGACCCATATATAAGAACCATTGTGGGCTATAATCCTGATGTGGATGATATGCTAATGATTAAACTCATTGATGCAAATGCCATATCATCTAAAAAGGCTTTACCTATCTCTGAGTTGAATCAAACAGAAATAAAATTGTTACCGAAAATGAAAGAACAGGGGAGGATAATAATAACAGAAAATTTAAAGGTGTATCTAACAAAACTCGGCATGAAGATTGCTGAGGGTGCTAAAAAGATATACGAATGATAAAATGAAAGAAAAAACAATAAGGATCAACGAAATCTTTTACTCTATTCAGGGTGAAGGAATACAGATTGGTATTCCAACAGTTTTCATCAGGACACAGGGATGCCTTTTTTCCTGTTCATGGTGTGACACGGTTTATGCGCGTGATTTTGAGAAAGGAAAGGATATGAAAGTATCTGAGATAATAAAAAAAGTAAAAAAATATCCTGCAAAATATGTGTGCGTAACAGGTGGTGAGCCACTGCTCCAGAAAAATGTGAAATTTTTGATTAGCAGATTATTAAAACGTGGGTACAATGTGAATCTTGAAACAAACGGTTCAGTATCCTTAAATGGTTTGCCTAAATCAAAGAACTTTTTAATCTCAATGGATGTTAAATGCCCTTCATCAAAAATGGAAAAAAGAGTGGATTTCAGAAACATAAAACTTTTAAAAAAAACGGATCAATTGAAGTTTGTGCTCAAAGATAAAAAGGATTATGATTATGCAAAAAACATTATAAAAAAATATAAACCAGGATGCAACATTGTCTTCATGCCTGTTGGAGGAACAAACGCGAAAAAATTTGCGGAAAATGTTTTGAAAAACGGTTTAAATGTTAGGGTTTTAATACAGTTGCATAAAGTGATTTGGGGAGACAAAAGAGGGAAATAATGTTGGTGGTAAAATGAAGAAAATTTTAGCATTATGTCTGGTTTTGGTGATGTGCACTGGGGTGTGATATTGATGAAAAAAACTACAAGATATATTTTCTTGGAGATTGCTATTATATGTGTGGCTTTTACGGTGACTGTTGTGCTATGTTATCTCTACTGTCAGCCAGTGTGGCATCCTGGCCATTCACCTCCAACCTGCACCCTATGTGTAACGGAGAATGAAACTTGTTGGAAAATTACAGTGACTAATGTATCAGCAGATGTTCCGGGGTGGTTGAGTGCTAACAAGGTACATTTTGGATTATCCAGAACATTATATAATGATTCAAAAAATTATACTTCTCTAGAGCATGGATATATTCAAAAGATAGACGGCATCCCTTCTTCTGGCTACAATATCACATGGTTAGATAAAGATGAGAATGACCTTCTTTCCAAAGGAGATAAATTTATTATAAGTAAATCTGGTGGAAGTGTTGGGAAAGCTATTGAAGGCGATGAGTTTGTATTAGTTGGTGAGTGGGGGAACGAAATTGCTAAAGTATCTCTATAAAATTCCGAAAAACGAAGTAGTGAGCGATAGCTTGGATATGATAAGAATTGGGATTATACGTGGTGGCTGGCAGAACCCATTTATATTTAATGTACGTTATGCGTTGCTGATTGGGGGATGAGATAACTAATCAACTATAACATTTTCAACATCATCTACACCAAGCGCAAATCTTTCAATTTTTTCCCTCATGTTTTCATCCTCAGGTGTTTTGAACCTTATGCCGTTCTCAGCTTTTATTGTGCCGTTGATTAAAGCGCTTCTGAACATTTCCACTTTTTTGCATGTTACATCACCAAGAACCCGGCATTCATCCTCAATAACTAGGTTTCCTCCGCATTCAATATCACCATTAACAATACTTTTTTCACCAATCATTATGCTGCCCTCAGCCTTTATTTTACCACATATCTCTGTTTCATTCCCTATTTTTACATCCCCTGAAACAAGGTTATTCCCAAGAATCCTGCAGCAGTCTCCTATCCTGATGCTGCCTTTTATTCTTAACTCATGAATACCAACAAAACTGTCTTTAGGCACAAATAAAAAACCATCGGAAATAAAAAAGATCTTCTCATCCTCTTTTTCAAGCTCCTTTAAAATCTTTTCCACCTCTCTGCTTTTTCCCTGCCTGAGCAGTTCAAGAAGATAGATGAAAATATAAATTACAAGTGGTATAGGGTTTCTTATGTTTATCCAGCCTCTTGCCTCAAAACCCTTCTCAATCCTTACATCATCACCAACATCCAGGTCTCTTCCAACAAAAACCTTTCCAAGAACCTTGACTTTTTCACCAAGATAAATATCCTTTTTCCCATCAATGTCGCCGTTTATAACAGAAAACATGTCTATCCTTATGTCATCCTTGGCACTGATACCGCCTTCTGTATTCACCCTTTCACCAATAAAAACACGCTTGTCAGTGATAATACCATAATCCACATTTGACCTGTCAGAAACGATAACGTCACCATTCACAACAATGTTATGCTCCTCAAAAACTGTTTTGTCCGGAATCACAAGGGTTTTTTTGTCAAACGGCATACCCATCCCAGTTCATAAATTATTTCCTGGGTATTTAAAACTATGCACGCCTGCGCATTAAAACTAGAAATGCTGTTAAAAATATACAATGAAAAAATTTAATAGTGCTTAGATTATTGCTAAGTGGAATAATATGATTGGGATAATCTGGGCAACAAAAGATGATGCAACAACTTTTCTTCAAAGATGGGATAATGGAGTATTCAAAAGCTTGACTGAGGGAAGGATGCAAGAAAACGATGATGTTGCAGTCACAATTTCAGGGGTTGGAAAAATTAAGGCTGCACTTTCCACTGAAAGGTTAATCACTACCTATAAACCAGAAATCATAATAAATCCAGGTAGTTGTGGATTACTAAATTCTAATTATAACATCTTTGATATCGTTGGGATCAAAGAAGTTATTGAGGGTGATCATTTTTGGTCTGGTACAAAAGTTTTTCCAACTATACTATTGAATCCGATTAGGGATTCCATTCCTAAAGTGCGTCTTGTAACACAAGATCATCCTATTGAGTCTAAAGATGAAATGGATAGATGGTCAAAGTTTGCTGATCTCTGTGATATGGAAGGTTATGCGATTGCAAAGACATGTATGGATCACAACATACCTTGCCATCTTGTAAAAGGTGTTACAGATAAGGCTGGTGTTGGTGATGTTGAAGGAACAAAACAATTTGAAAAGAATATTCCCATAATTGCTACTTCTCTTTTTAAATGGATAGAGTCATTCATGAAAGGCATATAGATTATGTAGTTAAATAACGCTTAATTTGAAGTAAAAACTATGCCCCAAACTTCTCGCTTCTGTTCGTTAAATCACGCGCTATGTTCATCAAACCCATCCCCTGAATCCTGCAAAGCGCTCCTTTCGCGCAGGATATTTCATCAAAATTTTTCACATCATCAACCCTGACACTTTTCCCAGTAATGGTTATCGGTACAGGGTCAGCAGAATGGTTTTTTACTGTCACGGGCGTTGAATGGTCTGCTGTGAAAATTTTTAGGCAGTCAAGCTCCTTTAAAGGTTCGAGTGCTTTGTCTATTTTCTCAGCCATTTTCACCTTGCCAGACACGTCCCCATCGTGACCAAAAAGGTCAGGCGCCTTGATGTTCACAACAACAAAATCATATTTATTCAATGCAGACATTGCTACCTTTATTTTTGCATCTATATTTGTGTCAACACCGCCTGTTGCACCTTTCACATCAATGATGTTCATTCCTGCAAGCCTGCACACGCCCTTTACCAGTGATATACCTGCAATACATGCTGAGCTCAGCCTGTATTTTTCATCCATGCTTCTCATTCTTGGAAAGATGCCGGCACCCCTTGGAAGTATGATGTTTGCAGGTGGTAGATTGTTTCTGTTTCTTTTTATGTTGACAGGATGGTTTTTCAGGATGGCGTATGATTCTTTCACAAATTTGTTCAGTATGTCTGCTGTTCTTTTCGCATCAACTGATAATGGTTTTGATTCATGTATTCTTATATTATTAGAATGAGGGTCAACATCAGACAGGTTTGATGAAAGAGCTTTACCCCTGAGAACAAGAACGCCCCTGTGCTCAACAGCTTCCTTGAAAATTATTTCCACGTCATCAATCTTCATCCCATCAACTGCTTTTGCAAGTTCATTTGTTCCCTGTTTTATCCTCCCAGCCCTCCTGTCCTTTACAACAAGTTTTTCATCAACAGCTGCAAAATTGCACCTGAATGCAACATCACCTTCTTTGAGTTTTATGCCTATGCCTGCTGCCTCAAAAGGACCTCTTCCAGTATATACTTCGTAAGGGTTGTAGCCGAGCAAGGCTAAATGCGCTGTGTCAGAACCAGGGACTATCCCTGGAGCGATTGGATCCATGATTCCATTCATCCCTTTTTTAGCAAAACCATCCAGGTTTTTCATGGTTGCATACTGGAGAACTGTTTTTCCTTCAATCCTGTCATCAGGCCTGTCACCAATACCATCCATTATAATTAACAGCATACTATCCATATTATCACCCACGCTATTAATGCACCGGCACCCATTGAAACAAGATTAACAGTGTCTTTTGTTAGAATTTTTCCTTCAAGTGTTGCCCCTAAGATGCTGTCAATCTGGCAGCATAGGAAGCCGATGAAAACAGGGATTAAAATCAATGTCCTGCCTGGTAAAAACGAAAATGCTGACAGAATTATCCAGCCTGCCAGAGACATAAATAGGGCGCCGAAAAACGCAGCATTTGTGCCGAGAAAAGACACACCCCCGTTTGTCCCTCTTTCAACCTTTTTCATGTTTGTGATCAGGTAAACCCTGTCTGATATAATACCAATTTCAGAGGCAAGCGTATCAGACAATGCAGCAGATATTGCAGTAATAAAAAGCACACCTGCGAGTTCTTTAGGCAGGGCAAAACTGCTGAGAACTGCTATGAGTGCTGGTATTGTGCCGTTTGCAACTACATTGTTCCATCTTCTCTCACCCTTTTTCCCCTCAGATTCCCCGATGGAGCTCTTGAAACTGTATTTGTATTTTGTGGCAGCAAAACTAACAAATAAAAATATTATAAGGACCAGCAGCCACGTCAAATCACCGAACACGCCTACAACCAGACCAATAATCAATGCTGTGAGGGAAGCTTGCCAGTCCAGCGCCCTCAGCCCATAGGCTAATAATGCGAGGATTATGCATATTGCAAATATAACGGGTATATCAACAGGCATTAAGAGGTAAAGAGACTAAAGGGTTAATAATATTTCCATTTATCCGGCTCTCAACCATGAATCTTTCTTTCCTCTTTTCCTTTATAAACAGCTTCGGAGAAGTTTATCCTGCGCATCTGAGGCTGTGTTGTTGTCTCCTCAAAGTAATGGGCTGAAAGACCTGCTATTCTCCCGTAGATAAATAATGCTTTTGCGATTGATGGTTCAAGACCCATGTCAGCAACAACGGCTCCAATCACGCCATCCACGTTTATAGGTAGTTCCATGCCCCTGACCTGTTTAAATATAGAGCTGACTGTTTTAGAAACATTTACGCATTCGCTGGCAACACCTGCTTGGTCGGCAAGGCCCCATAAAACATCCCTTCTCGGGTCCATGGTATGAATCCTGTGACCCATTCCTTCAATCCTTCTCCCTTTGGACACATAGTCTTTTATGATTTCCTTTGTTGATTCTGAAAGAGTAATGTTTTCCTTTTTTGATTTTGATACACATTCTCTGAAGAAAACTGCTGCTTTTGCCCCTGCGCCTCCATGCACATCTGTTATAGCAGAAACACCGTTTGCAACAGCCACCTCATAGCTTGCCCTTGTTGATGCTGCAATAATGGTTGCCTGGGCAGATGGGGGGGTAACGCCATGGTCAACAGATGCTACCATTATCGCCTCCAGCATTCTAGCATGTTTCTCATTTACATTTTTTTTCCCTGTAATGACCCTGTATAAAACATGTGAAAATGGTTTGTTTTCATCCACTTTGCCCAGAGTATTTTCTGTCTTAAGGATCATCCCTAAATACCTGGCGACCCTGCCTGTGCAGAATGCTGCCTTTTTCACTGGTAGGACATCAGGAAAACGGGCTAAATACTCATCAGTTAGAAGGCATTTTGCAATGCTCTTTGATATGTCCTCCTCACCAAATTTTATGTTTGGTCCTGGGATTGATAAAGCATGAAAAACAGTTTTTCTAAGTTCATCCAGAGTGTTTTCATCAGGAAACTCTCCATTTACAAGAAGCGACATGGTTTCCAGAAAACCTTTTTTTTCAATAATTTGACGCAAAGGATAACCTGATATGACTAAATTGTTTGGTTCAACCTTTGTGATAAGCGTTCCCCAAACCGGTTTTTTAGGCGGTGATTCCCATATCGTTCTCATTTTGTCGTAATAATGATTCACCTCAAAATATGTTTTTCCACCGAGTTTGGATTTCACTGCCTCAATAAGCCCATGCTGGGAGTTCACAACTTTAATGCCTGCTTTCTCAAGAGCTTTCTTTTTTGATTCAAAAGTCCCATACTCCTGTCCTGGTGTGACAATTGCACCCGCATGACCCATCGTTTTCCCCTCAGGCGCATTGGCACCTGAAAGTATTGCAACAACTGGTTTAGGATATTTCTCAGGATGCTGAATCATATCATTTGCTAAAACCTCTTCCTGACATCCTCCTATTTCACCAGCAATAACCACAATATCTGTGTTTTCATATCCCATAGCAAGAGGAACAAGGTCAAGGAATGTTGAGCCTGTTGCACCATCCCCTCCAACACCGATAACCGCATTCTGTGCTATCCCGGCAGATGAAAGTGCATCAGACATATGGTAAAGTATTGCACCGCTCCTAGAAATGACTGTTACCCCCTTAGGACCAAAACTATCTGATGAAGCTTCCTCAGGATAGAAAACATCAGGTAACATGCCTACTTTTATTCCTTCCGGGGGGAATATAACACCTGGTGTGTTTCCACCAATAAGAAGCGTTTTATGTTTACGTGCAGAAACAATAATGTCCCTGACATCTCTGAGTGGAATGCCTTCAGTTATAAGCACAATAACAGGTATTCCTGATTCAATAACCTCTAATGCTGCATTCTTTGCTGTTGAGTAATGCCTCCAGATAGATGCAACAGCAATGTTTGGATGCTCTTTAAGGCATTCCTTCATATTGTCATATACAGGTATTGTTTCAAGAATTGTTGTTCCTCCTCTGCCAGGTGCTATACCGGCTGTAATTGTTGTTCCAAAATCCTGCATTAAACCAGCATGTCTTGTTCCCTGACCTCCGAGACCAACCACAACAGTCTCAATCTTTCCTGCTTCCTTTATTCTTTCAGCAAGACGTGGCCTGATTTTTTTGATGATATAAAAAAGCATGCCTTTCTCAGGGCTTATCGTTTTCATCTCTTCCACCCCCTGGATTCAAAAGCAGACTCAATGCCATCCTTGATTACATCAGCCATGATTTTTTGGTTCCCAACAATTATGCTCATTTCTTTAAGGGCATCGGGTGTTTCATTTTTTGCTTTTTCCAAAAACGCTTTTGCGCTTGGTAAATCAGTTCCAACCATTCTCCCATAAACAGGAACAACCCTTAATCCTTTTTCATGCCTTTCCCTCATAGCCTGAATTAAGCCTCTGATGAATACATCACAAGATGAGATTCCACCAAACCGTGATGTAATAATAAGGTCTATTATAGGATAATCCATGAGCAGATGAAACATCTTAGAAACCCTTTCCTGAGGGGGATCACCACCAGAGTCCATAAAATTTACAGGAACAACCCTTCCACCAAAATAACGTTTACCAATGTTTGACACTTCATCAATGGATAATATGCCGTATCCAGCGCCTCCTGGGACAAGACCAACATAGAGTTTGTCTTTTTCTTTCATCGCATTTTCAGGCAAAAGGTCAACATAGGGAAAATTAGATGATTGGGCAATTTTTTCATTCTTTGTTGGCTCTGATATATCATGCCTTTTCCCTGAAATACCAAGTATTTTTAATAATTCGTTTTGTCTGAAAAGGGCGTTGTCATCCAGAACGATCTTGGCGTCTGCTGCAACGGGCCCTTCAGGCGTGATTATAAGAGGATTAATTTCGCAGATTTTTGAGTCAAATCTCTGATAGGTATTATAGAGTTTTGAGATAACATCAGCAAGTTTTTTTTCCGTACCAGCATCAAGGTTTAAATCTTTGTTCAAAAAGGATACAAGTTCACCTGCGGTTATTTCAGGAAGCAATTTGTTATTCTCAGGAATCTCCTTCTTAAATATTGCCTCAGGTTTCTCTTCTGCCACCTTTTCTATGTCAACACCGCCGGAGCTGCTAACAATCACTACATTGTTATAGGTTCCTGGGTTCATGGTGATACCGATATAGCATGCACTATCGCCGTTTACTGCTTCCTCAACAAGAACTGCTTCCACAGGATAGCCTCTGATTTTTGTTTTAAAAAGTTTTTCTAAAACCGATTTTGCTTCTTCCTTCCCACTGACCTTTTTGATGCCACCTGCCTTTCCCCTTCCGCCAACAAGAACCATTGACTTGAGCATAACCGGAAATTTTATCTCCATTTTTTCAATTTCTGATGATGAATGAATAACATCGTACTGTTTTGGAACAGGTATTCCCATTCCGTCAAAGACCTTCTTTGCTTCGTACTCATACAGCCTCATTTTTATTCCCCCTTTTACCTTGTAATTTTTTATTTTGAAATGGTTTTAAAGAACGGATTACATTCAAGACATATAAATCTTGGTATAAATGATATTATGTAAAGAATTGGATGAGTTTTTATACAAATTTATATAAAATTTTTATACTTTGATTAATTCATTTTTCAGTTTGCATGTCTTGCAAATTATTTGTGATGTCGGCTCACCACAGATTCTGCATTTTTTCAGTTTGGCAGGCGGAAACTTTTTTCTAAGCAAATCAGCAATGGAGTCGTAACTTTTCAGTACAGCATGCCTTGTACCAGGTGTAGTATTCTCAAGTTTGTACAAAATATC
>JASEEW010000066.1 GCA_030019485.1 Thermoplasmatales archaeon
GATAACCAGGCCCAACCGCTACTGGATCTATGTCGAAGAAATCATTAGTTGTAAGATGACCATCAGCATCATTATCACAAAACATTATGCCATTCACCCTTTTTGAATATATGGTATCAATCGTGTCTGTCATGCCAGGTACTACGACTCCATTACCATCTTCAACTAGGTATGTATAACCCTTTACACTCTTTTTTTCCGATGTAGATGATAATATTACTCGATAATTACCATTGGATGCTGTGGTTAAAGTGTAACTGGTTATTGGTGTACCTTTTACTCCGCCACCAATAATACTACTCACCCATATATACACCACCGCTGCTAGCAAAACTGTTATTGCCACCATCAATATAATGCCAATCACCGGTGAAATCGCTTCCTTATTTCTGAATCTCATATTTCATCCCTCAAAAGGTTATAGTTTTTGTTATTAATATATGTTTCGTTTTTCAGGGCTGTGGGACAAAAATAGGGCCTAATCCTTACAGATTATTACATATGCCCTTTTGCCTATGAATTTTTTTGGGCAATCTATTTTTGCACTGGTCCCAAACGGTGTTACTATTTTTTCATAGAAACACAAAATATTTTTGTGTTTAAGTGTTAAAGTTCCTCTTTTCATTTCTATTCTTCTCATAATATAAGATATCTATAGATATCTTTATAAACCTTTGCATCCATACTGAACTTGTTATAAGTATGAGAAGTGAAGAGATAAAAGAAAGGTTGAAAGACATAGAAGAATTTTTGCTTGATGAGTACAAGCAGAATAAGGAGGAAAAGAAGAGGGATTGGAGAACATATGAACAAAGATTAACGATTAGAATAAAAGAAGCAATCAAAAATCTTGAACCTTTGATAGATGAAGCAACAAAAGCAATAGAGATTCATAGGGGTAAGGGTAGAAGACCAGAGCTTACCGTTAAACAAAAGGTTACTCTTATCCTGCTGAAAGAATTATTTAGAAAAAGTAATAGATTGATGGCTTCAATGCTTTCTGTGTTTTCCCTTCTTTCCAATGTTGATGTGAGTTATAAGACTGTTGAGAGATTGTATTCTGATCCAGAGGTTGAGATGGGTGTTCATAATTTACACATCCTGGTTCTAAAGAAGAAGAAAGGTGTAAAATTATTTGATGTTGATGCCTGTGGTGATGGAACAGGTTACTCCTTGACTGTAAGAAAACATTATGCTTCTGAAACAGGGAAAAATAGGGACAGGGTTAAAGAGGCAGGAGGAAAAAAGGAATACAACAAAAAAGCATTTGTTTATTCTTTCAAGATGCTTGATCTTGGGACAAAAATGTATGTAGCATATGGAATGAGTTTCAGGAGTGAAAAGCAAGCGTTTGAAAAGGCAATGGAAATGATAAAAGATAGGGGTATAAACATAGAAAGCATCAGGCTTGATAAATATTACAGTTTCCCTTCATATGTTGACATGTTTGAGGATGCTAAGGTTTATGTGATACCGAGGAAAAATGCGACTTTGAGGGGTTCATGGAAATGGAAAAAGATAATGATGGAATTTGTACATAATACTCTTCCGTACTTGGAGCAGTATTATCTGAGGAACAATTCTGAATCTGGTTTTTCTGTTGATAAAAGATGGTTTGGGTGGAGGGTTGAGCAGAGAAGAGAGGATAGAATTAACACAGCTATGGCATGTACTGACCTGTGGCATAATTTGTTTAATCTATATCCAAGTTAATTCTGTCCCACAGCCCATGGCAACGAGAAACCATCCTATGAGGTCCTGATTTATTTTGTAAACTATGTTGTGGAAAAATATTATGAAAACAATAAGGAGGGAAACAGGGTCAGGTATGTTGTGAACAACAGGGAAATGTATATTGTTCCAATGGTGAACCCTGACGGTGTGGAGGCAGGCACGAGGAAAAACAGGGAGCCGAACTACATGCCAGGACCAATGCACACCCCTTACCCTGACTGCTACGGTGTCGATTTAAACAGAAACTATGACTACATGTGGGGCATATTCCCATATCCTGCGAACAGCGCAAACCCCTACTCTGATGAATATCAGGGGGAAGAACCTTTTTCAGAGAAGGAAACCCAGGCAGTCAGGGATTTTGTAGGCAGTCATGATTTTGTTCTCTCATTGTCATATCATACCTACTCTGAACTGGTTCTTTATCCATGGGGCTACACAACCCAGCCGACAGATGATGATGAATTATTTAGAGGCATAGCAAACGGCATCTCCTCAATAAATGGTTATGAGGTAATGCAGGCAAGTGAACTGTATCTAACATCAGGGGACGTCGATGACTGGCTCTACGGGGAAAAAGGCGTTCTGGCTTTTACAATAGAGCTGGGTAAAGAGCATAGTCCGGAGTATGATGAGGTGTTAAACATAAGCAAAACACATGTGTGGGTAAACCTTTATGCCGCAGAAATCGCAGACAACCCGGGAGGGGAATGGGTGCTCAGAGAGGAAGAAATTTCGGAAAAGGCAGAAGGAATTTTTGAAGACACCCCAACCTCATTTGCTATGATGGTTGTTATGATTGTAGCAATGTTTGGAATAACCTATGGTGGGTTATTCAAATGTTTTAGAATTGCTATCAAATCAGAGAGGAAAAAACATGGAAACATGGAAAAGTAGATGGGGACTCATATTTGCGGCTATGGGTGCAGCCATAGGCCTAGGCAACATTTGGAGATTTCCAAGGGAGGTTGCGGCAAACGGGGGTGGAGCATTTATGATTGCGTACCTTATCTTCCTGTTTTCTTGGTCTGTACCTCTGCTCATCGCAGAGTTCTCACTCGGTAAGAAAACAAGGCTTGGCACTATAGGAACATTCAATCTTTTCGCTGGTAAAAAGTACGCGTTTATGGGTGCTTGGATGATGCTTGTGTCAACTATTGTTGGTTTCTATTATGCAGTGATAATGGGTTGGGTAATCAGATATTTTACTGTAGTAGTAACAGGAGGGCTTCACGCAGATGTGGATACGGCAGCACTTTGGGCAGATTTTATTACGTCTCCAGCTCAGATTGTATTTTTCCAATTTGTAGCTGTAGGTATGAGCGCTTACGTGGTCTATAAAGGAATAAGAAAAGGAATAGAAATAGTGAATAAAATACTTATCCCAATGCTGTTCATTCTGCTATTTGTAGCTGCAATATGGGCGCTTTCCCTTCCAGGTGCAATTAATGGTTTAAAGTTTTTATTTATTCCTAGGTGGGAATATTTAGGGAGAGCTGAGACTTGGGTAAGGGCTTTATCGCAGTCTGCATGGTCCTGCTCAGCCGGGTTTGGCATGGCAATCACCTATGCGATTTACATGAAGAAAAAAGAAGACACAGCTTTAAATGCATTCATTACCGGGTTAGGAGATACTGCAGCTGCACTTATAGCAGGTATTGCGGTAGCATGCACCGTTTTCGCGCTTTCCGCAAGCACTGATGAATCGCTTGGAATACTAGAAGCAGGGGATGTTGGTCTTGCATTCATACATCTCACCAGGCTTTTCACTCAAATGCCAGGAGGAATTTTTATTGCAATTATATTTTTCCTTGCAACATCATTTGCAGCGCTGACGTCCATGATTTCAGGGTTTGAGATAGCAGTAAGAAACTTCATGGATCATGGGTGGAGCAGGCATAAATCGCTTACGTTTATCACCATCGTAACATTTTTACTCGGGCTGCCTTCTGCTATTATTGTTTCAGGAAGCGCGCCCGTGTTTCTGAACAACCAGGACCATGTCTGGGGCATGGGCCTGATTGTAAGCGGTCTGTTTGTGGCATTTGCTGTCTGGAAGTATGGTGTGAGCAGATTCAGGAATGAGTTAATCAACACAGGATACAACGATATAAGAATCGGTGCCTGGTGGGATTTTGTCATCATAGTAATGTTTCCCCTCCAGTTCATTGTTCTCATACTATGGTATTTTTATCAGTCAATATCCATGTATCCAGATACATGGTTTAACCCACTGGAGCCTACTGGTTTTGGAACCGTTGTAGTTCAGTGGATACTTGTAATTGTTGCGTTGATAATGCTGAACAAATGGATAGGGAGGAAGATTATAAAATAATTCTACTTCCATTTTTGTTCCTCAATTTTTTTTGATAATCCTTCTGGAAAGGTTGAATCTTTTTTGGGATGGAAAGCATGGAAACGCGTTTATCTCTATCACGTACACATGTTTCAGGTCTTTGCTGAGCATGATATCAACACCTGAAAAATCCAGACCCATAGCCTTTGACGCATCAATTGCAACCTTGGTTGCCTTCTTTATTATGTTCTCTGGAATTTTTCTAAGAAAACGTGCATCCCTCCCTTTACCCCCTTGTGATATGTTTGTTGTTATCTTCTCAGGAGCATTTGTTCTTGGATATATATAATAGTACATCATCAAAACAGACATAAAATCTTAAATCAAATTTCAGGTTGTCGATTATGTAAGGCTCAACCGCCTCCTCAATCACAATATCCTTTGTTAAAAGCCTTTTCAGAAAATTAATGTTGTTTGTGATGTCCATAAAAACCCAGCCGTAGTCTGACACACTGCTCACTATCCGATTATTTTCAAATCTGAAATTTGTTTTCCATTCATCCTTTTCTATATATGTGATGCCTTTCCCCATCGAGCCGTATCTCACCTTTATAAAAAGCTTCCTGTTTTCTTTGTTAACCATTCTTAATATGTCCTTATAGTTTCGTGTGAAAAATGAAGGTTTTACCTCAATACCTGCTCTGGACAAAATTGTTTTTGTCAGCTCTTTATCCCTGTCCACGGATATTCTTAAAGGATGGTTGATGAAATACAGTTTTTTATTGCTGTAAAATGCATTTATCTGCTCATAAATCCCAGACCAAAAAACTATGAATTTCTCATAAAACCTTACGTTGCCGTACACAGACTCATACCCCCTGTATTCAATGTTTTCATCCCAGTATTTGAATGGAAAGAACAGGAAAACAACTATTTTTTTATTTTCTACATCAGGCAGCCTGTTTTCCGCAAGATGTTCATAAGTGGCAGTGATTAAATTGAACTGTTTTGAATGATGTTGCCTTAGCTGTCTGCAAAACTTTTTATAAGAATCCCAGTCTGATTCATCACCGAGTATGAGTAAACTCTGCAACATGGATTTTGACGTGAAATTTCTACTGAAACTATTTCGGTTGCAGAGTTTAAGCAATGTTTTATCTACAAAGAACATCTTCCTCCTAATTTAATAGTGTTTTCTATTTCTTTTTCGCAGCCTTCACAAGCCCAAGGAACAGTGGTGCGGGTTTACCAGGCCTTGATTTGAACTCTGGATGGAACTGTGATGCAACAAAAAACTGATTGTTTTTTAACTCTGCTATCTCCATCCTTTTTCCATCAGCTGATTTGCCGGAAAATATCATCCCTGCATTTTCAATCTTTTTAATGTAATCAGGATTGATTTCATACCTGTGCCTGTGACGTTCGGATATTTTTGTTTTATTGTAGATTTTATGTGCAAGGCTCCCTTTTTTGATGATAACATCATGCGCTCCCAGCCTCATTGTTGCACCCATGTTTTTTATTTCTTTCTGCTCTGGAAGAAGGTCAATAACAGGATGAACTGTTTTTTTGAATTCTGATGAGTTCGCATCCCTCATTTTCAAAACGTTTCTGCAGAACTCTATTGTTGCAAGCTGGAAGCCGAGGCATACGCCAAGGAATGGTATCCTGTTTTCCCTTGCATATTTTATCGCAGATATTTTTCCTTCTATTCCCCTTTCACCAAAACCCCCGGGAATAATTATTCCGTTTGCATTTTTTAAGCAGTCACACCCATTTTTTTCAATATCTTCAGCCTCAACCCATGTTATGTTTATTTTTGTGTTTGTTGCAGCAGAGCAGTGACGCAGTGTTTCTATGTAACTGATGTATGAGTCTTGAAGATGCGTGTATTTTCCAACAATCGCAATTCTTGTTTCATGTTTTGGGTTCAGCAGAGGTTTCAAAAGAGCCTTCCATTTCTTTAAATCAGTTTTTCTTTGTTTCAAACCAAGACGTCTTAACAGGTGGTCTGTGAGTCCTTGTTCCTCCAAAAGCACGGGCACCTGATATATTGACTCTGCATCAGGGGCGGAAACTATTCCTTCCAATGGCACGTTGCAGAACAATGATATTTTTTTCTTTATATCATAATCCAAAGGCTTAGCACCTCTTCCAACAATAATATCTGGCTGGATGCCTATCGCCCTTAATTCTTTCACAGAATGCTGTGTTGGTTTTGTTTTCTGCTCACCAACAACATCCATTACCGGAACAAGTGTTGTGTGAACAAAAACAAGATTTTCTTCAGGACCAACCTCCATCCTGAGCTGACGCACAGCCTCAAGAAAAGGCATTGATTCTATATCCCCCACAGTGCCGCCAAGCTCTATGAGAACAACATCAGCATTTGAGGACTCAGCAACATTTTTTATTTGAGACTTGATCTCATTTGTTACATGCGGTATGATTTGGACTGTTTTCCCAAGATAATCTCCTCTTCTTTCCTTTTCAACCACAGCCCTGTAAACCTTCCCTGTTGTGATGTTGTGATTCCTTGTAAGATTTATGTCTAAAAACCTTTCATAGTTTCCCAGGTCCAGGTCAACCTCACCGCCGTCATCCAGAACAAAAACCTCACCATGCTGGAAAGGATTCATTGTTCCCGCATCGCAGTTCAGATAAGGGTCAATTTTTATTGCTGTGACTTTGTAGCCTCTGCTTATCAGCAGTCTTCCAATGGATGAAACAGTTACGCCTTTCCCGAGGCCGGACAAAACACCACCCGTGACAACAACATACTTCATTTACTCACGGGAATAACAAATAGTGTTATGGGTGTATAAACTTTTCCTTATGTAATGTAAAGTAACATGAGTAACCTTTTTACCGACGACCTCATGTAACCACTTCTCATGGGTCACACGAAATCACCTCTTTTTCCTTCATACTTGAGGATATGTGGATGTTACCCATGTCTCCTGACACTACACCTTACAAACATTTAAATCTGATAAAACCAATAGGGGGAAGCGTGGTAGCATGAAAGTAAGTGATCTGGAAAACGGAACAAAGGTGGACAGCATAGAATTAACGATTGTGAACAAGGAAGAGCCAAGGGAGTTCACATCCAAATATGGTTCAACCGGCAGGGTTTGCAATGCAACAGGTGAGGATGAAACAGGGCAGATAAAACTCACACTCTGGAGGGATGAGATAGACAAGATTGATGTGAACCAGAAAATAAAAATAACAAACGGCTATGTTAAGGAATGGAACGGTGAACTCCAGCTGAGCGCAGGAAAATATGGCAGAATTGAGGTGCTGGAATAAAACTACTTGGTCTTAAAAACTAATTTATTTCATAACAAGCCTTGCATCCACAACCACAGCATCCTGCTCGCGCACAAAAACAGGGTTCAGGTCAAGTTCTTTTAGACTGTTCCTGAGCTCCACTCCAAGCTTTGAGACTTTAAGCAGAAGATCAATTACAGCATTCCTATTCGCCTTTATTCCCCTGAAGCCTTCCAGAATTCTTCTTCCTTTTATCTCGGTTATCATTTGTTCTGCATCCCTTTTTTCAATAGGCACAACCCTGAAACTCACATCCCTGAGCACCTCTGTGAATATTCCACCCATGCCAAACATTATCAGCAGACCAAATGTTGGGTCATGAACAAGCCCGATAATCACCTCCACTCCCTGCTCCTCCATTGTTTCAGCAAGGAATTTTTCACCAGGAAATTTTTTCTGAAACTCCCTGCAGGATGCAAATAGTTCTTCTTTGTTTTTAATCCCAAGCCTCACACCACCCACCTCTGTTTTATGAATGAATTTAGGGGAGCATATTTTCAGCACAAGCGGATACCTGAGCCTGATTTTCTCTATGTCCTTTTCATCCCTTATCACTGCATAGTCTGTCGTAGGAATTTTGTATTCCCTCAGCAAATCCTTGATTTCGTTTTCAGTGAGAATTTTCCTGTTTTTCATTTTACACCCTTTCATCATACTTCGGAATCGCCTTCGTCGACTCCTCGTATACTCATTCGCTTCGCTTATGAGTATGCAGCCCAAGCCTGCCCCCTTCTTTTACGAGTGCAAGCATTGCCCTTGCAGCCCTTGTGGTATCCCTGTACACAGGCACATTTTCTATTTTAAGGTCCTCAATGACCTCCTCAACCTCCCTGCCACCTATCCAGCAGCAGATTATTGGCTTGTCAGGCGCAGGTTTTTTGCGCTGCATATCAATCATTTTCAGTACCGCGCCCGCATATTCCCTGGGTCTCGCATATCCAGCATGAACGCAGGTCACTATTATCCCATCTATATTCCCATCCTCCAGCAGGGCGCGCATCACAGCTTCGTACCTGTAGAATCCTGCATTCCCAACCAGGTCCACAGGATTCCCTGGCTTCACCAGAGCAGGTAAAACTTCCTCCAGTTTTTTAATTGTGCGTGCCCCCAGCTCAGGAACAAGCAGGCCGTTCTCAGAGCAGGCGTCAGCCAGCAAAATACCTGCCCCTCCGCCGTTTGAGATAATACCTATTCTTTTGCCTCCTGCTGGCGGCTGATGCGCAAGAGCATTCGCGAAATCAAAAAGCTCAGTAACATCCTTTGCCCTGATTATGTTTACCTGTCTGAAAACACTGTCGTAAACCTCATCCGCACCAGCAAGCGCGCCTGTGTGGGAAACCGCTGCCAGGGCGCCTGCTTTTGTTCTGCCTGCCTTCAGCACAACAATTGGTTTTTTGCATTTCCCCGCAGCCTCCAGAAACCTTTTTCCATCCTTCAAGCCTTCAATATACATACATATGACCCTCGTGCTTTCATCCCTGCTTAGATACTCTATTATGTCAGCATCATCGATGTCCAGTTTGTTGCCCATGCCGATAACCTTTGAAAGCCCGATTCTCTCAAGAAGCGCATAATAAATTATGCCTATGCTCAGCGCACCGCTCTGGCTGGCAATGCCTATTCTCCCCTTGTACGGCATGCCGAACACAAAACTTGCATCCAGTCCCTGATTCGCGTTTTTGAACCCCATGGTGTTCGGCCCAAGAATCCTGATTTTATATTTTTTTGCAATCCTTAAAACCTTTTCCCCTAGCTCAGAATTCCCTATCTCCACAAACCCGGAGGAAATAATCACAGCGCCCCTAACCCCTTTCTCACCGCACTCCTCCAAAGCCCTTGGCACGAACTCTGCAGGCACCACTATGAGCCCTAGCTCAACATCACCCTTTATCTCCTTCACACTTGAATAGGCGCGCAGCCCGAGCACTTCGTCTGCGTTTGGGTTCACAGGATAAACATCACCTTTGTACTCGTATATCAAAACATTTTTCAGCGCCTCATACCCTATTTTACCAGGTGTTCTGCTTGCGCCTATGACAGCGATGCTTTTCGGGTTGAAAAAGAAATCCAGTGATGACATCTTTTTTAAAAGCAAGTCTGAAAATATAAATCTATCTATAGCAATGGCAGTGCGTGTTGGAAAAAGGCATAAATGACCATTTGCGAAACTGAACGGTTATTTTAAATCAACGAGCTTAAAACCAC
>JASEEW010000221.1 GCA_030019485.1 Thermoplasmatales archaeon
TTCTATGACGCTTTTTTTATTTCAAAAATATGGGTAATACATTCCCACGACGGGGGATATGATTATCTCGTAAAGTCGGGTCTAAAAGACCAAGACAAATGGAGAGGATGCTGTAAGAAAAATTTTACACAGTTAAAAACTCACTTTAAAAATCTATTTCTTAAATTTGTATAAATATTGAGCTCTCTTTCCAACTCTCTTTCCTCTCGTCTTATATAATACCTCGTTGCTCTCTCTTAGCCTCTTTAGGCATACTGTGGCGGAGCCAACAGATGTATTTATTCCTTTGCTAACATCTCTTGATGTAAACCACTCATTAGGATGATTCTTAAGGAAATTATAAATATCTTGTTGACCCATAGGTATGTATATACTAAATTCAATGATAAACATTTGTACTATCTGCCCCCGCGCTCACGCCAAAATTCGGGCAGGGGGATGAAAGGTTTTAATTCCCCTGAAAACATATGAGTATAATTGATGAAAACATCAGTTGAATATCTTTTGTCAAAGGAAAACCTGACCGCTGAGGATATTGAGAAAGAGGTTGATTTTCTGCAGAAAGCACTATCGGATGCGAGGAGGGCAGGGAAAATAGACATTGCTACTTATCTAAATGTTGGTCCTATCACAACAAGCCTGAGGATGGTTGCAAGTATGATGAGGCACTGGAAACCAGAAGTCAGGTACAACATGGAGCAGGCTATGGATGAGCTCAGGAAAATACACAGCAGAACATTAGAGGTTGAGCAGAAGTATCCAGGGATTGATGAGATTATTGAGGAATATAGAAGGAAGCCTGAAAAGAAAATAAGGAGGAGCAGGCAGGTGCATTTCAGGGTGCCCAGGCACAGGAAACGGAGGCAGAAAACCTACTATGCGTAAAGCACAGGCAATATTTGTGATGTACTCCCAGCCATAAATGGCTGGGCTTCTTTATGTTGATACATTGAACTTATCTAAAGATGCTTGTATGACTGCTTGATTCCTAACATAGTTGATCACTGTATCAACGTTTACATCACTAACTGTCCTATAGAATTTGCCAGGACTC
>JASEEW010000067.1 GCA_030019485.1 Thermoplasmatales archaeon
CAATATATTTAGGAAAAGATATATTAGTTCATTGGAGGCAATTCATCCCAGCCCTAAAAGGTCTGGGATTTCTTGCTTAAGGGGTGTGAAAATAACAAAACCTAGCCCGGTTACTATTATCTAAAAATATGTCTTTAACAGAATAATTATTTTTTGAACCATGAAACCAACTAATTTTTATAGGAGGAGATATATCTGACTTCTTTGCACAGTGTGTTCACATACTGTGTAGGGCTTTCCTCCTACAAAAAAGGATAGCCCTCAATTATCAAAAAGAAAGGAGTTTAATACTTTATATACTATGAAAAACGCTTCCACACCGAAATAGTGAGCAGTATTACCTTACAGGATTGTCTTGATTATATGTATGATATGGTGACAACAAGAACATACAATGGTTATAAAAGAGAATTCGGGTGAAGAGTATGGTAAATTTTTGTGGTTATGAATTTGATCCAGCACCGGATGAATGGGATAGATTGTATGGTGTGGACTTTTACCTGAAAATAAATCAATACCATATTGGTATACAAGTCAAACCACAAACGTTTAATCAACCCTTTAGCGGCAGATATAAAGGTGCGGTGAGAAATCAACATAGAAAATTTAAAAACGAGTAGGGTGGGCGTGTTTTTGTTGTTTACAAAGATGAAAAGGGCAATATAATTAACCATGAAATTTGTAAGGAATGAGCAAAAAAGAAACATTTAAAATCCCTGAAAACAGTTGTTTTTTTGACCGATGATGAAAAAACTGTCTGAATTATGATGAGCCCTATGAGTGCTGAGGTCTTTCGAAATGGCATACTGTTTTTATCTTTTAGCTTTGAAACTGAATAAAATACCGAAAAACAATCCTATGGCAAAGGGTAGGAGGAGAGATATTAACATGGGCACCGGACTAGGAGGGGGGTCCTCCTGCGGGACCGCCCCATCTTGCTGTCACATGCAAATATATGCTGAGTAATAAGATGCCTGATATAGTGGTCATGGTTTTCGGAAACTTTCTCAGAAACACGCCTGTAATGGATCCTATAAGAAAGAAAAAAAAACACAGCCCAGACGCCGAAATTTCCAACAAATATACTACTAATCATGGTGTTCACTTCTTTCTATAATTATTTTTTCAGCATCATCCAGGAATTTTGATACGTCAAGATTATGTTTTATCGCCAGGAGTAATGCAACAGCTTCTATCTCAATGTTTAGTTCATCCTGGTATCTGTTAATTTCTGCAATAATGTTTTTTTTATCAATGCCTGTTTTTTCTGATACCTCGTTTACTATGCTCAAAAAAACATCTGCTTTGTATTCCAGTATGTCTTTGCCGGGTTTGAAATCTGGCGGTATCTCAATTTTTTTGTAATCAAAGTTTGGTTTCAGGCCTTTTTCTGTTTTAATAAGAAGTTTTGAGGACAGCGCTTTTTCAATGAGTTTGACAGATTCCTTTGGTGAGAACCAGTGCATATCCATGGATAGTGAAAGTGAAAATTCTTTTTCAGAAAGAACATCCCTGCCTTTTCTTCTGAACAGAAACGCGATTACCTGTTTAAGCTGACTCATCTAATCCCTGGATGTCCAATAACATGCCTGTAGCACCTGCCGCCTCAAGCTTTTTAACCTCGTCCTTTTTCCCAAACACATAGGCTTCAACATTTTTCGGAAGTGTTTTTATCACCCAGTAATCCCTGCTTTCTATTACAAATTTTTTTATACCGATTTCTTCTGCTTTGTTTGCAAAATATTCTGTACTCATCCCATGAATTCTGCTGTTTTTGCATTCCAAGTGCAGTAAACTCTGCATGTTACGGAATTTGCTCTGCAAATTCCTAACATCCTTGGAAAAGCCCATTTGGCTTTTCCAGAGGAACCGAAATTGTTTCGGTCGAGATATTACGGAATTTTCCCTGAAAATTCCTAATATGCTAGGAAAAGTGCTTTGCACTTTTCCGTCGCATATTACGTTGAAATCTGTGTTGCAGAGTTTAAGCATAATGTTTTGGGATAAAGCGCAGATTTTTTTCAACTCATCCAGGTTTACAAGCACGCTGTTTAAAACAGCATACTCCGCTCCTGCCATAAGCACATCAACCATGTCTTCCGCAAATCTCACACCTGATTCCACCCAGAGATTTTTTTCTTTTGACATTTCCTGAATGAGATTTATCTGCGGCCTGTTTTTTATTAAACCATTGATGTCGATAACATAAAATGTTTCATACTTTGATGATTCAACGGTTTTAACAGCATTTCCAAGTTTTTTGTACCTGCTGCCTTCTGCAGAAACCACATTGCCGTTCAACACAGGGATGAATGGTATAATTTTGATGATATCACCGCTCGTTTGATAAATGAATAAGGAGGAGAATAATCTGATGCCGGGTGTAGTATCCTGGAAATTAATCTGCTTATTTTAGCTCCATGACAACAACATCTTTTACAGATTTTATGCCTGAGAATGGAAGCACAAGTCTTCCCTCAGAGTCTGTTTTGAACAGTTTGGGGTCCACAGATTCAGTCGGCCTTATAAGCACGTGCTGCAGTCCACCGCTTTTTGTATCAACCACTATGCTGTCTATATCACCGAGTTCTTCCCCTTCAGTTGTCATTATTCTTTTTCCTTTCAACGATGTTGCAAACATCTTCATGTTATCACCTATACCCGATACCCATATCTTCTTTCTTCCTTTTAATAATTCCGCCTGCAAGCTCCTTTGCAATCCTGTCATAGTATTTCACGGTTTCATCAGTTACAGAAGCCCTGACAGACTCAATTGCTTTCTCAAAATGTTTTTTTGTCACCGTTTTAGCATTCATGTCTTCCCTCAGTGATATGATTGCCGCCTCCCTGCATAAAGCCTCGATATCAGCACCAACATAGCCATCGGTTTTAGACACAATCTCCTCCAGAGGTACATCCTTTAACGGCATGCCTTTCGTATGCACCTCCAGTATCTTGAGACGCGCAGCATTGTCAGGTACAGGTATCTGTATGAGCCTGTCAAACCTTCCAGCCCTGAGCAGCGCCCTGTCAAGTATGTCAGGCCTGTTTGTTGCGCCTATCACAACAACGTTTTCCAGTGCCTCCATGCCGTCCATTGAGGTAAGCAGCTGGTCCACCATCCTTTCACCAACCCTGGAATCGCCTGCGCCCCAGCCCCTCACTGGTGCTATGGCATCAAGCTCATCCAGGAACACGATGGATGGCGCGGCCTGCTTTGCCTTCTTGAAAACCTCTCTGAGCGCCTTTTCAGATTCACCAACCCATTTTGATATTAACTCAGGTCCTTTTACTGAGATGAAGTTTGCCTCTGACTCTGTTGCCACAGCCTTGGCAAGCAGGGTTTTCCCTGTTCCAGGAGCACCAAACAGCAGTATGCCCTTTGGCGGTTTTATGCCCAGACGCTTGAACGACTCCGGGTTTTTCAACGGCCATTCAACAGCTTCTTTCAGTTTTTGTTTTACATCCTCAAGACCACCGACATCATCCCATTTCACATTAGGTGTTTCCATAAATACTTCCCTGAGAGCGGATGGCTCTATCCCTTTCAGCGCGTTTTTGAAGTCATCCATCGTGACCTCCATGCTCCCAAGAATTTCTGCAGGTATGGGTTTTTCCAGGTCAATATCAGGCAGGTATCTTCTCAGGGACTTCATTGCAGCCTCTCTCGCAAGCGCAGCAAGGTCAGCACCAACAAAACCATGGGTGACATCTGCGAGATAATCTATGTCAAAATCTTTGCTTAAAGGCATGGACCTTGTATGCACCTGCAGTATTTCTTTTCTCCCGTTTCTGTCAGGTACGCCGATTATTATTTCCCTGTCAAACCTCCCAGGTCTTCTCAGTGCAGGGTCAACAGCATCAGGCCTGTTTGTTGCTGCTATAACAATAACCTTTCCCCTGCCCTTCAAACCATCCATTAACGTCAGCAGTTGCGCAACAACCCTTCTCTCAACCTCACCAGTAACCTCCTCCCTCTTTGGCGCAATGGAATCAATCTCATCAATGAAAACAATGGATGGAACATTTTTTTGTGCTTCCTCAAATGTGTTCCTGAGGTTTTCCTCAGACTGACCATAAAACTTTGACATAATCTCTGGTCCCAGGATGGAGTAAAAGTTTGCGCCGGATTCATTAGCCACAGCTTTTGCAATCAGGGTTTTCCCTGTTCCAGGGGGGCCGTGAAGCAAAACCCCTTTCGGGGGCTCTATGCCGAGCCTGTCAAACATCTCAGGATGCTTCAAAGGAAGTTCAATCATTTCTCTGACCTTTTGCAGTTCATTTTTTAAGCCACCGATGTCCTCATAGGTAATCTTTGAAATAATTTCTGCTTCCTTTACAGGCTCCTCCTTGACAATAATCTCTGTCTCCTCAATAATCTGCACTATACCTTTTGGCACAGTGTTTGCGACCCTAAAAGGCAGTGAGTTTCCAAACAGCGCAATACCTGGTATAATGATGGAGTCCCCCTTTGCGGCAGGTCTTCTAATCATTCCCTTCTTCACAACATTCTCAATCCCGTGACCGAACTGAATTTTTTGGTACTCAGAGATAACAGGAGCCAGAATAATTTTCTCAGCAGGCTTCACGTCAGCCTTTTTTATTACTACCTTGTCTCCCAGTGATACATCTGCGTTGCCTCTGACAAGCCCGTCTATCCTTACCAGGGCTTTACCTTCATCCTCAGGCATTGCCCTCCACACAATTGCTGCTGTTTCTTTTTTACCCAAAATTGATAAAATGTCACCTGTGGAGACGCCAATCTTGTTCCTGCTGAACCGGTCCATCCTTGCCCTGCCGTGTCCAACATCCTGCTGCAGTGCCTCTGCAACTTTCAATATAATTTTATTCTCAGACTCAGACATTTTATGTAAATAATGTTTTTCAAGATATTAAAAATTGTGGTTGTCTCAGGAAGGTTAATATTTGATAACAACAATATTTTGTTATGCCCGTATGGGGTAGCGGATTATCCTGGGAGCCTGCGGAGCTCCTGACCCGGGTTCAAACGGTAGTAGCAATGGGCTAGTAGTTAGAGGCTAGGGGGACGATGTTTTCCCCTAATCCCTGATTCCTAACTACTGACTACTATCCTGAAAGTCCCGGTACGGGCATCAAAAGTTATTTAAGGGAGATGCAACATACTTTACAGTGATGATTTGGTCAAACTCTGTCACAGTGGAGGGGAATATTAATACAGCATATGATTCTGCGCTTCAATATTTCACTTCCTTAGGATTTAAAGCAAAAAACTGCGTAAAGCCTGCAAGACTGATTCTGGAGAGGGGCAGCATCCTTTTTGCTGATGTAGGGATTCTGAGGGATAAATGGGAAACAAAAAAATGTGAACTTGAGATAAATTTTGTACCATCAGAAAACAATATTTTAATCAAATGTGACTACTATGTGCCTTGGGTGATATCATCGAAAGGCAGGGACTTGGAAAGGATAAATAAAGAAATAGAAGGGTTGAAAAACTTCATAACAGTACAGAGGTAATCACATCCAAATATTTAAGTCCTATAAATATGATTAATCTAGGTGTTGAAATGAAATTCAAAATAAGAATAGAGATTGATGAGGATGGCTGGTATGTGGTAACAGTGCCGTCTTTACCTGGATGTATATCCCAGGGTAGAACAGAAAAAGAAGCAAAGAAAAACATAAAAGAGGCTATCAAACTGCATTTAAGCTCTTTGGCAGAAGAAGGCATTCCAATTGTGCAAGTGAAGAATGTTAAGGAAACAACTGTGGCTGTATCCGCATGACAAAACTTCCAGTAGTTTCTTGTAATGATGTTATCAAGGCTTTGGCAAAGATTGGATATTATGTAAGATATCAGAAAGGCAGTCATATACATTTACGACATCCGTACAGAAAACCGTTAACAATCCCCCATCATAATGCGACGGAAAAGTGCTTTGCACTTTTCCTAGCATCTTAGGAAAAGCCTCTGGCTTTTCCGTAAGAGACTATTGCCAGAGGTACACTTAGGACTATAATAAAGGCTGTAGCGCTGAGTCCGAAGGAGTTTATGAAACTGTTATGACCAAATAAAATTTTACTTAGGCGTTTTCTTTGCTTTTTCTATAATCATCCACTGGTTCTGTCTTCCAACCCTTTTGCCTTTGATTAACCTCTCGGCAAGAAGTTTGTAAAGATGAACCTGGGCAGTATTCCATGCTGCATTCAATTCTTTTGCAACCATCTCAGTTGTAACTGGCCAATCCTCTTTCAATAAATATCCAAGTATTTTTTTATCTATTTTATCTAACATTGCGACACTCCTTTAACACATATCATTAAGGGATGCTTTAGGAAAGGTTTAAATGTTTCTATTGTGATTAGACTTATGAACAATAGTAAGGATATATCTAAGGGGTGAAAAAATGTCAAGGATGAGTAAAAATAGCAAAAAAATATTTGGTACTTTAGTAGTATGGTTGTTTATATTAACATCCTTTACTACTATAGTGAGCGAAGTGAGGGGAGATACTACAGAGACACCCGAACCTATATTGGTCGGGGTTGCAGGTGATGAGCCGATATTAACAGAGGCAATAGATATTATAGCATTCCATGGCCTACATGCTAGTCCATTAATAAGGGATGTAAGATTTATTGCCGTGGAGGACTTGACTCTTGAGACAAAGGTTGATATGTTATTGACTAGTAAGAATGAATTGCAATTGCTTGACCCATCAAGGATAGAGCTTATACGAACATTATTCCAGCAAGAAGTTCCAATAGTAGTCCTATCAGATACACGGGTTGAGGAGCCAGTGGCGACACAAACAATAGCCCCTGAAGAACTACTGTATTTAGCCAATAGCATTACTGATAAAGCCGCTAAAAACCATCTTGAGAAAGCAGCGGATGAAATTAAAATCGCAGATGATTATATGTTAGAAGATAAATGCGAAGAATCTTTTGAACATACTCATAAAGCAGTAAATTTTCTTGAGAAAGTTAATAAAAAAGGATATGATGTCACAAATATAATAGATATTCTTATTAATGGGGTAGAAAATAAAGTTCAGGAAACCATATTTAATGCAAAAGTGCGAGTAGATGCAAACAACACCCATCTACAAAAAGCGCAAGAAAAGTTTGATTTGGCCATACAAAAACTAAGCGAAAATAATTATGATGCGACTTTAGAGCAGTTTAAAAATGCATATAAACACGCATCAAAAACTCTTGAAAATGCACTGCCTGAACAGCCTGAAGGGACAGAAGCACCTGAATTGGTAGCATGCACTTTAAACACGTTAGGTATTAGTGATGGCCCAATGGCTATTCTAGATCATAATATTGGTATCTACGGTATTAGGATAAAGAAGCCTATTATAGGGGGTGGGGGTTCTACAGATCCTATATTTGAAGAAATATCTATCGTTGTTGAAAATTATGAAGATGCCGTTATTAGCGCAGGGGAGTGGAGCATGCATGCTTTTCCTGTTACAACTACAATGGATGGGGCGTGGCAAATGAAGCGTACTTGTGAATGGTTATACAGTTATACTAATATAGAGGTTAGATATGGCTTTACTTCCTACCAACTAAATGACAATCAGGCAAGCACCAACTGGTACAGATTAGATACCAACTACCATACATTAATAAAGAGTTACTCAATAGCAGCAGATCACTGCGGGTACTATGTAAGTAAGAAAGTGTTAAACATAGACGTAGACTATTATAATAATGCTGTAGAAATGTGGGATTATGGTCCCACGACAACTACAGGATCAACTACTACAGGGTATACAATAGGTGGAGGATTAAGTGGATATACACCTGGATTTGATGCTAGTTACTCCTACTCTTGGAGCACCCTCGACGTTAGCACAACTTCATATAGTAGTTATTCCGATGATTACGCTAAGTGGGTAGAAACTTTTGCAGGCGCTGGCGGTTTTGAATGGTATCCAGTATGGGAATGGTACACTCAACCCTGTGCAGCGGCAAGAGCAGCATTTGCTTCATATCCAAGTGTGATAGCAGAACTCGCCAGTAACCCCAGTAGCTTGTATTTCAAAATAGACACCACCACTTATTATAAATATCATACCATAGGATTGGCATGGCACTGGTTGTGGGGATGGTACGTGAAAGTAACAACTTATACATATAGTATCTCATCGAGCGGATCTGTAAGAATTGTATAGACATAATGGTAATGCAAAAATTTAAGCAAAGGAATGATGTTGCATCTTACTGTAAGACGTAAAAAAGTGAGGTAAAATGATGCACACTAGAAAAAGATACATAGTGTTATCTCTAGTAGTAGTTATTATAACAGGTTCACTTATGGGTTTTGTTCTACAACAATATCTTAAAGAAAATCCTAAAGAAGAAAACGAAAATATCAACAATAACAACCAGAACAGTAGCAATCAGAACAATAGCAACTCTAATCAAACGTTCACAAATTTTACTGCAAAAGAGAAGTATTATTTGACAAAACAGAAAGCAGAAACATGGTGCTCAGATGCTTATCTTGTGAGAGTTTCCTCGGACGTAATAACAGGCAATATTACTGAGGGGAAATGCAGCAAATGGAATTACGAATTTTATTCACCGTCAAAAAAGAAAACCTACGATGTTTCTGTAACACTTACGAAAGTTGTCTGCACCGAAAAGGGAAGTTCCGAAAACCTGCCCGAAATAACTGATGAATGGATTGATAGTCCAGATGCTTTAATGTCTGCTGATACGTTTGAGCCTGATGAGCCAGGGCCTGATGAGTTTGGAAATGGGAACGGCAGTGATTTCAGAAGACTCTACCAAAACTGTGCAGTAAAAGCCGTCTTAGATGGATGGTCTGGGCCCATAGGATGGAGATTATATTATTATTGCACACAGCAAACAACGGATATTTCTCCCGGCTTAATTATAATTATAGACGGGTATAATGCAACGAAAATATGGGGGGTTACCTGGCAGCAGCCACATGTAGAACTCCATGTAAATGATTCTGCAGGAGGCTGGACTGTATCCGTATTACAAATCGCGCCTGATCTTGATGCCCATCTTGTAAACTACACTCTTCTAAATAATCAAAACAATATGATTTCCAGTGGCACGCTCATCTCAATAAAGAATGCTACAGGAGATATAACCTGGAAGGATAAAGACGCAAATGAAAAACTATCACAAAATGATGAGTTGTTTGTGAGTAACGCTTCCTGCCAAGATGGTTTCACGCTTAGATTAGAATACGAAGAATTTGTAATAGGGGAAATCAATGTAAAACAAACATCTTTGTCTCCAAACTAATTATGAGCAGAAGAATAAATAGAATACATTCAAATTTCTATCCCAGCACTTTCAATTATTCTCACATCACCCGGAGGCAGAATCCTCATTATTTCATCAGCAGGACAATCAAA
>JASEEW010000068.1 GCA_030019485.1 Thermoplasmatales archaeon
CCCAAATGCAGAGGAGAGTTCATAGGTGATTGGTGTGATATCAAAAAGCCAGAGTTCTGCGAGTGTTTCAGTGTTACCAGAGTTATTTACCCGAATGTAAACCGTTCCTGTAATCCCTTCAATAGCAGACACTTGATTTGGTGTTGGCTCGTTGTCATAGCCCCCTACACATATGTTTCTAAAATTGTTATCCTCAACCTTGTAAACAGTAACGTTCACATTTTGCGAAGGAGTTGAGTCTACTGTAAAATTTTTATCCGCAGTAGTTTTTGATTCATCATCCAATCCAGAGATATTCACCCTTGGCTGCCCTTCAAATCCATAGCTCACAACCCATGTCTCATTCATACTTTCACTCATGTATATGCTCCCAGCGCCAACTGACACATCAACTGTCCTGGATGCGCCTTCACCCATGTTCACAACATCCTCAAATCCTGAGTCAAGCGCGTTGAAGTATCCAAGGACTGCGCCGTAGTTTGCCTCGCTCTGGCTTCTTTGTAGAATGGGTGTGGCCCAGCTGAGTATGGCTGCTGTGACAACAAGCACTATTGTTATGAGAAGTATCATGCTGATAATAGGCGACACTGCCTCTTTCTCATCTATCATTAATGCATTATATAACTTTATGGTTTATAAAGGTTGTGAAAAGGTTAAAATGGTTGTTCATCCTTAGTTGTAAGGTGTAAGTGAACTCTGCTTACACCTTACACCTTATATCTTACACCTTACACCTTTTAAATCCCCCATATCATCCTGACAATCCTGAACATGATGTCCCCAGCAAGAAAAGATGTGATGAATCCTGCGGACAATGGAAGCATAAAAGGTATTTTTGATGTTACCCAGATCCTTTTTGCGCCAACAGCTTTCAGCCTCTGAATTTCCTCCTTAGTATTTTCATCCTTTTTCGGCAAAAACACCTTTACAATTTTTTCGTTTTTTACCTTTTCCAGAGGCCAGACAAATTTTTTCTCCACACTGTCAATATCCATTTTGTATCCAAGGAAACTCAATGGGAAATGAAAATCCTTTCTTGATGCGTTGTATATAAGAAATGCTATCGGGATCGTAAGTGAGAGTATTAAAGCATTTGTTAGTACAATTATGGGGAACGGCCAAACGTCTTTTACAATAAAGTATCTAAGGAAAGGTGTCCAGTTAGGGTAAAATGGTGTAAGCAATGCGATTGTTATAAGGGCCTTTGCGTCCGCCCCGCCAAACAGCAATCTAAGATTGTAGAGGATGAAAACAAAGAGCATGAAAAGCGGTATTGTGATTAGTTTCAGGAGGAGGTAGTCAAGACCAAATCTATAAACAAGGTAAATAAAAACAATGATTTCAAAAACACACAGTGATGCCCATATTTTTCTGTTTATTTCCCCTTTCCTCAAATCCGTTTTTTCTTCTGCTTCAAGAAAGAATGAGAAAAACAAAAGCAGGATGAAAACAACTACAAGATAATAGTGGACTTGGAATCTATAAGCAAGGTAAATAAAAACAATGATTCCAAAAACACATAATGGAAACCATATTTCCTTTTTTATCCTCCCTTGTAGTAAATTAGTTTTTTCCCCTGTTTCCAGGAAACAGGAGAAAAAAAGAAGCATTATTGGAATAAATATGAGGTAGTAAACAGGATCCATTTTTTCTGAACAAAATTGTCCTATTAATATCAAAAACCCAATGAAACCCATGATAACCCAGATTTTGTCATCAACCCTCCTTGTTTTTAAATCAGAGAAAGATGCATAGCCCAAAAAAATTATGCCTGCTGTAACCCTGATAACATCAAGAATCATATTAACTCCTTCATCAGCTCTTTTAAACCTTCACCATGCTTCGCATCTGTTAAAAACATTTTTTTATGAGGGTTTATTTTTCTAAAATCCTCCACAACATTCTTGGGATTAACATCCATGTATCCTGCCAAGTCAATTTTGTTCAGAACAGCAAAGTCGCAGTTTGCAAAAATCAGTGGATGCTTCCTCACCATGTCCTCCCCCTCAGTTGCGGAGATAACAACAATTCTTTTCTCTGAGCCAAGCAAAAAATCCCCTGGGCATACAAGATTCCCAACGTTCTCAATGAACAGTATGTCAATATCATCCAGCGGCAGTTTCTCGATTGCGTGCTCAACAAGATGCGCATCCAGATGGCACTCCTTACCGGTGTTTATGTTCACAGCAGGCATGTCATTCTGCTTGAACCTTCTGTAATCATCATCCCCTGCAACATCACCTGCAATAGCGCCAGACCTAATCCCTTTTTCTCTCAGCATTATGCTGAGTTTCTCAATAAGTGTTGTCTTGCCTGAGCCAATTGAGCCCAGAATATCAAACGCCCTGACATTGTGGTCTGCGAGCATTTTCCTGTTTTCCTCAGCAATCCTTCTGTTTGCCTCCATTATGTCCTTTTCCATAAGTATGTCTATTTTGTGCATAAAATGGGAATGGTTTAAAAGTATTTAACTTATTTTCCTTCAGATACATTCAGGCAATTTTTTCGTCTTGTTAAGAAGTATGGCTTAAACCCCATTTTGTCCCAGAAAGTAGCGGCTACTTTGTTGTCAGAATACATGTTTAATTCCACACTTTTTAATCCTTTCTGTTTTACCCATTCCAGCACAGTTTCAACCAGCGCTTCCCCAATACCTTTTCCATGCATATCCTCCCTTACAAACGTATCACCAACCTCACCAACAATGTTTTCTTCAAAAACAGGCGGTTTCTTCTTAACTAAACCAAAAATGTAGCCAACAACTTCATTTGATTGCTCAGCCACAAACACTATTTTTTCTTTGGAGTTAAAGAATGAGCGAAGATAAGCAGTCATTTTCTGTTTAGCATCTTTATTTAGAACAAAATCGGATACACAATTTTCATGAAATCTCATAAGCCCTTCCCATAAAACAATTATCTTGTCGATGTCATTTTCCTGCCCAGTTCTTATTGAAAATTCTTTCTCCATGTCTTTCACAATACCTAAACTAAATCGGAGGTTAAAAATGTTTTTAGGCAGAATGATGTTTTTCTAAGCTGAATCTTCACATTAAGCATGACCTGCGACAAGTGGAGCATCAGGATATGACTACAATAAATGCAGGTAGGATTCATTCTTCACCTTAGGTGGTGTAGAATAGTAGGGTGTTTTACTTTAGTGGAATCATACGAGGTACAATTAAGCCCGAAAAATCGAGGGATGATAGGGAATATCGTAGCAGTCTAAGCATGGATTTTATAGTAAGGCACCATAATTCTACATCACCAGCCCGTTAAGTTTTTAATATTATAGGATAATATCTGTTTAAGGGGAAAATAAGATGCTGACATTCATAATAACAGCGGTTGCAGTGTTTGCCCTCTACCTTTTGCTTACCGCAGGCTCAGCTATCCCTGGAAGCACGGTTTTTTTATGGAGCAGGGAGGAAATACTTGCAGGCATAATTCTGAGCATAGTTGCAGGACTCATTGGAAGAAATGTTTTGTTCAGGGAAAAAAATTACAGGATGCTTAACCCAAAAAGATGGTTTCTTTTCATAGTTTATCTTGTAGGCCCTTTCTTTTTTGCTATGGCAAAAGCAAATTTTGATGTTGCATACAGGGTTCTTACAGGAAAAATAAATCCTGGGATTGTAAAAATTTCGCCAAAACTATCTACAGATTTAGGTATAACCCTGCTTGCTGACTCCATTACCCTTACACCGGGTACTCTGTCCGTTGATGTTAACGAAGAAACAAACGATTTATATGTTCACTGGATAAACGTGAAAAAGCCTGTAAAAATCGAAAATGTTTGTGGTAGTTTCCCGGAATGGGCTAGGAGGATTGCAGAATGATTAAGCAAGGGATTAGGGGTCAGGGCAAACTTCCCAGTTTACTAGTCGCAACAATTTTTGTGTCAATAAGGCTGGGAAGTTTGGGATTAGTATTTAGGGAAAAAGTAAGATGCAATCCGATGGAGGAAAAGAATGATGCCATTCAGTGAGATATTCCTAGTTGTAGGCTCACTGCTTGTGATTTTTATGATCCTCTCACTTATCAGAGCTGTTTTAGGGCCAACTATACCGGATAGGGTGGTTGCTCTTGACACAATCAACACACTGGTAGTAGCAAGCATGGTGGCTTTAGGTGCGGGGTATAAAGAGGTAATCTATATAGATGTCGCAATAGTTTATGCAATCCTATCATTCATAGCAACACTGTATATAGCAAAATATCTGGAGGGAGGCATATGAGAGTAGTTAGAATTCAGGGGTCAGAAGTTAGGGCCCTAAATTCTAACTCCTATATTCTAACTTCTTCCCTAACTACTAAGATGGAGGGGGGACTATGATAGAGCTCATCCTAAGATACATTCTTTATATCTTTCTTGGGATAGGCTTATTTTTTAACTGTTTAGGCTCCATAGGTCTGCTCAGGTTTCCAGATGTGTACACAAGATTGCATGCTGCAACCAAGTGCACCACGTTTGGTTCTATATTCATTGCTTTGGCTGTTATAATCTATGGCTTAGGCTGCTGGTACAGAGGAGAAAGTGCTTATGCCACACTCGCGCTTCACACAATAGCCGCATTGGCAGCATTGCTCATTACCAATCCTACAGGTGCTCACGCGATTGCGCGAGCAGCGCATAGAAGCGGGATAATGCCAAAGCAGGCGGTAATGGATGAATTAAAGGAGGATAAAATAGAATGATAACAATACCAGAATTAGGGCAAATTACAATTCTCATAGTAATTATCTGCACAGCATATGCAGCAATTAAATTTAAGGATTTACTTGCTGCGGTAATCTCGCTCGCTATAATGAGTCTTCTGCTATCATTGGAATTTTACATACTTCAGGCACCTGATGTAGCAATTGCTGAGGCTGCTATTGGTGCAGGGCTGACCACTGCCATATACATAATCGCGATAAGGGGAACCATGAGGAGGGAAGAAGAATGAATAAATATGTTGCTGCTATAGCCCTGATAATCGTATTTATTTTTATGTTCCTGACCGCAACCTATATGCATCCATTTGGTGAACCTGAAAATCAGGATATGGACCAGTACATGATAGAAAACGCGCAAAATGAAACAGGTGCGAATAATGTGGTAACAAGCGTGGTATTTGATTACAGGGGGTATGATACTTTAGGTGAGGCTACAGTGTTATTCACTGCTGTTATGGGTGTGCTTGTGGTATACAAAAAAACACGTAAAGGTGGTGAGTAAAATGATTCCAATGTCTAAAATCGTTAGAACTATTACAAACATACTTTACGTATTTATCATTGGTTTTGGTTTTTATGTTATCATCCATGGTCATCTTACACCAGGCGGTGGATTCCAGGGCGGCGCTGTGGTCGCATCTGCGTTTGCATTACTTGCAGTAGCATATGGGAGAAAAAAAATTGTGAGCATGCTTAACAAAGAACATCTGTCTGTGGCTGAGATTAGCGGTTTACTTGCATTTATATGCCTGGCATTCTTAGGATTGGGTACTGTGTTCTTCTTTAACTTTTTGGCAGTTGGAAGAAGTATACCTGTATTTAGCAATACCCCTGCTGGTATTAATCCAGGTGATTTGAACACTGCTGGCATACTGCCCCTAATGAATATAGCAGTTGGCGTAGAGGTACTATCTGCTTTGGGTGTGGTAATCCTTACAATGTTTTTAGGTTTCAAGGAGGGAAAATGACTTTAGAATCATCTGCTATCTTTAATCTGCCATTCATCACTGTCGTCCTCCTAATCATAATTGGTATGTACGCACTTATGTTCAAACGCAATTTAATCAAAATAGTTATAGGCTTAACACTCATAGAAAGCGGCGTAAACCTGTTTTTAATAGCCCTGGGTTACAGAAAAGGCTGTTATGCCCCTATTTACACAAATGCGCCCACTACTGCCATGGTATTTCCCACCCCTCAGGCATTAACCCTGACCAGTATTGTTATAGGGCTTGCTGTGACTGCATTAATGCTGTCGTTTGCTGTGCTTATTTACAAAAAGTATGGCACAATTAATGCAGAAAAAACAAGGAGGCTGAAAGGATAAATGTTTGAAAATTTAGTGCCGCACTTACCAATACTCATAATAGCGATACCTTTATTTGGAGCATTTGCATCTTATTTATTCAGCAAGGTAAGTGATAAAGCAAGGGATGTATTTGCATTCATAGTGTTAGGGGTTACAGAATTTTTAGTTTTGGTTTTGGGAAAGGATATTTATACAAATGGTTTGCGTGTCTACACACTGGGTGCAACATCCGCGGAGTTGACTGCACCAACAGGCTACATCATGCCTGTTAGAATCATCTTAGAGGTGGATGCTTTAAGCATTTTTATGGGAATTATCACAGTTACAGTTGCTTTCATTGTTTTCATATTTTCTCTGAAACCCATGAAGGAATACTCTGGGACTGATAAATACTACACTTTAATGTTCCTGCTGCTTGTTGGTATGCTGGGCATAGAATTTACTGGTGATTTATTCAACCTTTTTGTATTTTTAGAGATAGCATCAATTGCTGGTGCTGCACTTGTAGCATTCTTTACCCACAGGGATGAGTCTGCAGAGGCTGCATTCAAATATGTAGTCATATGTTCCTTAGGTGCGTTATTGGTATTATTTGCGGTAGCATTATTCTATGGTCAGTATGATGCACTTAACATTGCATATTTAGCAAATGTTATGAAATACTCGCTTCTGGATAAAATTGCATTTTGTGTTTTGCTATGCGCATTTGCTATGAAAGCTGGGAGTGCGCCTATGCATATGTGGAAGCCGGATGCCTATGGAGAAGCACCAGGGCCTGTTGCAGCAATACTGGTTACTGCATCATTGGTGAGTATGTATGCATTACTCAGGGTGTGTTTCACATTATACGGAAGAGGATTAAACACAGAGGTCATCGGCTGGATAATCACAGTTTTGGGTTTGCTCTCTATTTTTATTGGTGTGACCATGGCGTTAATACAAAATAACTTTGGCAGGCTTATAGGTTATACTGCGGTTGCAGAGGTTGGTTTTATACTTTTAGCTGCTGGTGTAGGATTTGCTGGGTTTTCCAGCACTGGTTTTGGTTTCACAGCATTACAGGCAGGGTTGTTCCATATTTTGAATGATGCCTTGGATTTAGGATTATTATTTTTAGTATCCGGCGCTGTTCTCCATGCCACCGGTAAAAGAAATCTAAACGAGCTCAGCGGGCTGGCACGAAATATGAAATATACCTGCATATTTTTCATAGTGGGTTTATGCGCGGTAGCAGGCTTACCACCCATGAACGGTTTCGCATCCAAGTTAATGATTTATGAAAGCGTTTATCAATTTAACCCTGTGTTTTCAATTATTGCAATTTTAGCAAGTATTTTCATGTTAGCTGTTTTCGTTAAAGTATTCTATTCAGTGTTCTTGGGTCCTGAACTTAAGGAATTTAGCTCTGTAAAAGAAGTGCCAGCCAGCATGCTTCTTGCCATGGGTGCACTCGCAGTGCTCATAATAGTAATAGGTCTGTGCCCGGATATATTTGTTAATAATGTAATAAACCCGGCAGCGAGGGCGTTAATTGATTATGGAATATACAGGGGCGTGGTTTGATGTTTGGAATACTGGAAACAGGTTATGGTTTCTGGAGCCCGATTATCTGGATTATTACCATCATTGTAATTGGCATTATCCTCTATATTATCTGGCATTTGGGTGAGCCGGCATATAAAAAAGGAACCGAGCAGACCAAGCCGTTCTTGGCAGGCATGCCGGAACCCTCAAAGGAAGCAGTAACAGTTAGAGCAGATAATGTATACTGGGGTTTCAAGGAAGCATTGAAACATTATTATGGGCCAATGATAAAAACTCATTCTGGTATCATTAATGATTACATCTCCTGGTTTGTAGTTGTGTTAGCAATAGTTTTTGTTATAATAGGGGGGTTGCTGTAATGAAAATTACAAAATCATTTGAGAGAGCTTTATGGGTTTTTCATGTCAACACAGGTTCATGCAATGGCTGCGATATAGAAATCATAGATGCGCTCACACCAAGACATGATGTGGAAAGATTTGGTATAAGACTGGTTGGCACCCCCAGGCATGCGGATGTACTTTTAGTCACAGGTCCTGTGACAAAACAGATGGAAGAACCTCTGAAAAGGATTTATGCGCAAACACCAGACCCTAAAGCAGTTATCGTTGTTGGCAGCTGCGGCATAACAGGTGGTGTGTTCTATGAATCCTACAATCTGGTTGGTCCTGTATCTGCAATCATACCTGTGGATGTTTATGTCCCAGGATGTCCTCCACGGCCAGAAGCAATAATTGATGGTGTGATGAAGGCATGGCTGAAACTTGAGGGTTTGCAGAAAGAAATGGAGAAAAACAATGGGCAGGGAGGGGTGAAGAAATGAATAAAGAAGGATTACAGAAGAAAGGAGGAAAGAAATGACGAAGAATAGGATAAATAAGGGTGAGAAGATGGGAGGATTGAAAACGGTGGAGAAAAGGTTAAGTATCGGGACAAAGATTAAATTAAGATGGTGGTAGAATGGTTGTAATAGAAAGTGAAATGGATGAAATTCGAGAAAAAATTCGAAGGTTAGAGATTGAGATGATACTTGTTGAAAGGAAGGTAGGGGTTATCCCTGAGCAAAAAGACCTGCGTGCTTGGAGCAATCTAAATAAATTGGGCAAAAAGATTGGGGTACTTTGGAAATCAAAAAAACCAAGTTGGCAGTTAATCTCTGAATCGAGGAGATAGATATGTACTGTCTGGATGCCAGTGTAATTACTAATTCGTTTATAGAGAAAGAGAAATTTCATGAGTATAGTAAACAGTTAATGGAAAAAATCAGGGATGAGCATGTTATCGTTTTCCTGCCTGAGATATGTATGGCAGAGGTTGCATCTGCTATATCCAGGGGAATAAACAGGGCCGATATAGCTCTATCATTTGCTGAGGAACTGAGAAAGACGCCTAACTTTATATTTATCCCAATAGATTCAACTATCTCAAATTTGGCTGCAACCCTTGCTGCTAAGAACAAACTCAGGGGTTGTGATGCAATCTACACAGCGGTATCTCAACAGTTTAATGTCAAACTGATTACGCTGGATGAAGTACAAAGGGAAAAGTCAAAGGGTGTTGTTGAAGTTTTAACACCCATGGAGGAGATTGGTAAATGAAAAAGGTAATTGCTGTTTGGCTTGTGCTGATTCCTGTGATAATCATTCTTGTGGTTGTCTGCACAGGTGTAGGGCTCAAAAGAAGGAAAAAGAAG
>JASEEW010000069.1 GCA_030019485.1 Thermoplasmatales archaeon
AATGCTCTCTAGGTGATTAAAAACTATTGAAAAAAAATGAGGATAAACTCTCAAAGGGATAATTTTCCAACACCCTTGGTTTTGATTGAGAAAGGGTAGGATAACTGAAAATAATGTTACGCTACCTCAGGACCAAATGTTTTTCCTGTTGTTTTCTTTTGGATGTTCACCTGCGGTAGTGGCATTGGCGGCGGCAGATGAAGGTCCCTTGCAATGAGAACCGCTTCAGGCATGCATGTTCTCATTATTGCTGTGTGTATCTCTGATGCAACATTCTCAGGCATGTTCATGTTGCTGCCCCATTGTTTTGCAAGAGCAGGCGCATCACCCTCATATGTGATTCTTCCCTCAATCCTTATTGTTCCAACATGACCGTAGCTTGCAGTGTACCTGAAATCAACGTTTGCTTCCTTTTCATTAATTTCTGTAACAAGCGTTACCGTGGAATTGTTGTCTATTCTTATCTGCCCTATCCTCTCCTCTTTTTTTGAAAACCTTTTAGCATCTATTGAAACAAGCTCAACAAATTTCACTGGCATAATAAGGTATAGTATTGTTCTATGATTTAGTATTTTCTATCAAAACCATTATATTTCTGCTTCCTATAACAGGTATGTGGATGAAATTGAAAACATAAAAAGAATGGTGGAAAAATGGTTCAGGGTTTATGATTTCAGGGTGGGTGAGGGTTTTTCTGTTTTTTACTGCCGCATAAACGAGGCAACGGTTGAAAACTATTTTGATGGGCTTGTAAAGGAAATGAAAAAAATGGGTTGTGTTCCAATGCTCAGGAAGGAAAAAGGCGAGCATGCAATTTACATTGTAAGAAAACCAAGAATTAAATACAGGGGTGCTTGGGTAAATCTTTTACTTCTTATTGCAACTGTTTTCACCACAGTAATAGCAGGCGTGTTTATATGCGTCCCATACTTTGGAGGGAAAATCCTCAGTATTAAAACAATATTTTATTCCTTCATATTTTTCTCACTGCCGCTGATAATTATTCTTGGCGTGCATGAAATGGGGCATTACTTTGCTGCAAAAAGGCATAATGTGAAGGTTTCATTACCATATTTTGTTCCCCTTCCACCACCGTTCATACTTGGAACAATGGGTGCCTTCATATCCTTGAGGGAGCCAATCCCGAACAAAAAGGTATTGCTTGATGTGGGTGCTGCAGGGCCGATTTGCGGTTTTCTGGTTGCGGTCCCTGTGACAGTCATTGGTTTGTTTCTCACAAATGTTTATGCGGTCTCTGCACCGGAGACAGGTGAAATGGTTCACCAGTATATCATGGGCTCACCACTAATTTACACATTTCTTTCAATTCTTGTTAATTCATTTATTCCTTTCAAAGAAGGTATCGTGATTCATCCTACTGCTTTCGCAGGATGGGTTGGGCTTTTTGTCACATCATTAAATCTTTTACCAGCAGGGCAGCTTGACGGCGGTCATGTTTTCAGGTCGTTGTTTGGTGAGAAATCAAGATATGTGAGCTACACTGCTGTTGCATTCATGATTGTTTTAGGATTGTTTTATTCTGGATGGTTTGTTTTTGCGTTTATCATACTTTTGCTTGGTGTGAGGCACCCTCCAGCATTGAATGAGGTAACAGAACTTGACATGAAAAGAAAACTGCTTGGTGTGTTTACAATTTTACTTTTAATTATTTGCTTTGTTCCTGTTCCTATGATGATGGCACAGTAAAGGTTAAAATAAAACACGTCTATTAAGGCTGGGATAAAAATGGAAAAAAATGATATAGTTTACATGGAATACGATGTCTGGCTCAAGGAATCAAACGAGCTTGCTGAGACAACACATGAGGAGATTGCAAAAAAGGAGAAGCTCTATGATGAAAAAACAAAATACAAACCCGTGCCTGTGATAGTCGGCGTCGGCAAGGTAGTCAAAGGACTGGATAATTCACTGCTGAACGCTGAGGTTGGGAAGGAGTATGATGTTGAAATCCCGCCGTCAGAAGCATACGGTGAGAGAGACCCTAAGCTTGTTGAAATATTTTCACTGCATGAGTTCAGAAGAAGAAAAATCACACCCGAGGTTGGTGCAGAGGTAAATCTAAAAGATAAAACAGGCATAATAACATCTGTGACCTCAGGCAGGGTCAGGGTGGATTTCAACAAAAGATTTGCAGGCAGAACATTGAGATACAGGTACAGGATTGTGAGAAAGGCTGAGAATGATGAAAAGATAAGTGCGATTATTGACATGCATTATGGAAATGCAATAAATTTTGAGGTAAAAACTGATGGAGATGAGGTAACGATTAAACTGCCTGATGAATGCAAATACGACCAGAGATGGCCCCTGGCAAAATATGGTATTGTGAGCGATTTAAGGGAGTACGCCAAAATCAGCAGGGTAAGGTTTGTGGAGGAATACATAAAAAAGGAAAAAGAAGAAAAGATTGAAAAAGAAGAAGAAAACAAAGGAGAAACAAAAACTGAAGATAAAGATCAAGAGGAAAAAACAAAAGAAATCAAAACTGAAAAGGGGACAAATGAAAAATCAAAAGAGGAAAAAAACTGAAAAAAAATGAAGTATCATTTTATAGCGAGGCAAATTCCTCCTGCAGTTCTATAACAAGTTGCTCCAGCATTTCCTCAAATGCGCTGCCTCTGAATTCCCTTTGACCCCCAAGCTGTGTTTGCACTTTTGCCACAAACCCATTGCCCCTCTTGACTATTTCAATACTGCAAAGTGGTTCATCCATATTCTCCTCACCAAAAACCCGAATTACATCATTGTATTTAAACATATCCATCAATGGATGCAACATTATATATAGTGGTTATGTTGTAGTGGTAGCACTGAAATCAAAAAGGAGAAATGAACATGGAAAAAGAAAGGACAAAAATAAAGGATTTGAGGCCTGATACAAAGAAAACAAATGTTTTGGCTAAGGTTGTAAGTATTGGTGAGCCGAAGGAAATACCTTCAAGATTTGGAGAAGCAAAAAAAGTGGCAGAAGCAGTTATAGGTGATGAAACCGGGACAATTTTGCTGTCTTTGTGGCAGGAGCAGATAGGAACACTGAAAGAGGAGGACGTGATTGCCATAGAGAACGGTTTTGTTTCACTTGTTCCGAGAAGAAAGGGGAAGATGCATCTTAATGTTGGAAGATACGGCACTCTCACAAAATCTGATGAAAACATGGATGTGAACACGGACCTGAACATGAGTGAAAAGGAATATGAGGGGGAGCCAAGAAGGTACGAGAGATACGATTCTGAAAGAAGATACAGAAGATAATTCGCCCTATCCGTTCCCTTATTTTTCTACATGAGAGTAAAGCAAAACCCCTGTTACACCGAAACCAACAAGAACGATTGTGACAGCATAAACACCCCTGTCAAACCACCCATTATACAGTATGCCCCATGAGATATAGAAGACCACACCTATGATAAGCAGAAATAGGTAAAAGTATTTTGCAATCCTAAGTTTAGGCTCCTCAGGCATAAAACAGGAATATGGTTTATTGAAGATAAAGGTAGCGGTTTCTTTTGTCTGCTTTGGAATCTTTTCCTCTTTCTTTTTACTTATTTTTTGATGATTAAAATCGTTGTTAGATATTATAGGTAGTTAATGCGAAAAAATCGAAAACCTGAGCGTTAGCTTTTTATGTTCAAAACAACATAGTCACTACTATGAATCGCTTAATAGCAGTTCTCATAGCAACAGCAATATTTGGAATGGCAATACTTTCCTTAATTCCGACAGCAAATTCAGAAGAAGAGCAAGAAGGAAATGTGAATGTAGGAATTTACCTTTTAAGCATTGGAAACTTTGAATTGAACAGAGGGACTTATGTCACTGACTTTTACTTATTTTTTAGATGGAATGAAAATATTTCTATGAATTTTGAATTCATGAATGGAAGGATAAACTCAAAAGATAAGATACTTGATGAAGTAAAAGAGAATGGGGAAAGAGAAGTTTGGTATAGAATCAATGCAAATCTTTTCATTGAGCCAAAATTCAGTGCCTATCCTTTTGATTCTCAAGAATTGCTGATTGTGTTTGAAGATACAAAACTAAACTCTTCTTTGCTGAAATTCTCTCCTTTATTGGCTGAGAGTGGAATAGACGAGAATGTGAAAGTTTCTGGTTTTAAGGTAGATTCTTGGCAATTTAAAATTGAAGATAAAGAATACAAATGGGGAGAAAAATATTCAAGGACAATTTTTTCAATAAAAATTGTCAGGGACGCTCCTGCTACTGCTGTTAAGACGATTTTGCCGCCAATAATTTTCTGTGTTGTTTCAGGATTATCTTTCTTTTTCAAATCAGATAAGATTACTCATAGATTGGGCTTAGGGACTTCAATGCTAATCTCTGCTGTGATGTTCCACATAAGCCAAACTTCTTCTCTTCCACCATTGGCAATTTTGATAATGATAGACAAGATTATGATAGCTGCCTATTCATTTTTGGCGTCTTCATTGATTGCAACTGTAATAATTTACATTGATGAAGAATATTGGAAAGATGTTGATTACACTAAAATCGTTAATAGAGCGGGGGCAATAATAACTTTAATAATTCCGTTTATAGTTTTTGGATTGCTGACTTTGATAAAATGATTTCCTGTTCCAGCATATAAAGGAAATCTCAGTCTATAAAACACAAAATTATATATCGCATTGGTAATATATTTCTTTAATGATACAAAAATCGGAAGTTATAGTCACTTTAATGGCGGTGAAAAAATAGCATTAGGCACGCACGACATATTCAAGTATAAATGCAGGATTTGTAGTGTAGAAAAAGTACCAGCAGTAGTGAGAGGTTTTGGTGGAAGTGAGTCTCCTTGGAAATGTAAGAAATGCAAAATATTCATATGCTCCAAGTGCTACGAAATTGATGTGAAAGATGACAAATGTCCAAAATGCGGTGGGAAAGTACATCACCCTATCTTGTGGTAAACAAATATAGATGCCTTGCCTTTCACGGTGGGGTTCTTCACTGTTTCCTTTGTTCTAACACTGGAACCCTTCAACTTCAAGCATATCCAGCCATTCCTCCTTGCATTCACAGTAAAGATTATCAAAAACAGAAAGATTCTGCGTCAGGGAAAAATCCTGAACTGCGCTCAGTATTTTTTTATCACATCTCAGACAGTTGTGCGCGCCCCTTCTTGTCCCACCTCCTGTTGGTGAGCACATTAAATGCGCATCTGTTAATTTCTTGCTTTCCTTCAGAACCTCAACAGCTGACCAGAGCCAGGGTGTTCTGTACTCGTTTCTTTTCCAAAGAAACTCCACAAAAGTGTTTTTCTGTATGTTCACAGGATTAAGTGATATTGTTGATGAGTATTTCCCCGCGATTTTTACAGTGTTTATAGCGTCTTTTATACCTTCCTTTTCTGTGAGAAAAGGAGGCTTGAGCAGAATGTATGTTTTTAATGAGCAAACGTTTTTGACAGTTTTTGCTGCTCTGATGTAGTCCTTCAATTTAAATCCTTTGTTTATTGAATACTCTAAAACATTGTCGTTTGCTGATTCTAAACCAACCGCAATTTCAATATTGCATAGATGACTTAGTTTTTTCATTTTTTCTTCATTCACAAAATCTGGTCTGCTTTCCACAATAACCTTTTTTGTTTTTTTCCCAAGTGTTCCACAGATTTTTTCCTGCATGACTTTAGAAACCTCATTTTCATCAAGGAAACTGCCTGATGTGAAAATCTTCACGATTTTTTGGGCATTAAATTTTTTCATTGCCTCTGAAAACTGATAAAACAAGTCCTTATCAGAAACATTTTCCAGGGCTGCGTCATTGATGTAACCGCACACTGAGCATCCTGATTTTAAAGCCCATGAACAGCCCCTTGTCCTAAGTATAATCACGAAAGCATCAACAATTTTGCCATCAATTAGCTCCTTCTCAGACCATGATGAAACATACTGCTTAGGGTTGTATTTTCCTTTTTGATATTCCCTTAGATTTCTGATTTTTTCCTCAAATTGTTTCATGACTTATCCTCAGTGTGTTTTGATGAGTTGTTTGTAAGTATACCGCTAAGTAAAGCAAACTGACCCGCAAAAAGAGAATATTGTGGTGTGAAAATAAGGAAATGTATTAGAAAGTACTCAGTATAGGTTGTTACCCCTATTGTGAAAAGAATGGCTGGAAGTAATGCGCATCCAATTCCACAAAAATTTTTCCTTACCCCTTGATGAATTATTAAAGCAGGACCCAACATGGCAAATGTTACCCCTAAATACACCATGAAAAAGTAATATTTGTAAAATCCAGGTGTGAAAAAATTTTCTTTCCAAAAATAATGATAAAAAACACTAAGAACAAAGCAAAACATACTTAACAAAACAACAGAAAGACCAATCAAATGTTTTCTGTTCTTTTTTACAACCTGTAATATAGATGCTATTGGAATGATACTAGCAGAAACACCTACGTATCCCAACATGGTTGGGCTGCTAACATATCCAAGAAAATAGGGCAGTGGTCCAAAGGCGCATAATCCCACTAAACTATACAAGATTCCAAAAAATAAGGATGCCATGCCTACAAGTTCATAAGAATTGTATTTTTTTAGGGTTAATCCTATATAGAGTAGGGCTATAAAAATAGCTACTGCAAAAAGATCATATATTCTGTAGTATGCTGGAACAAGGGAGAGAGACAATAGAAATCCAAAAAGACAAAAATTAACAATTTTTCCTTTTCTTCTAAAAAGTAAAAAACCAAGGATAAAAAAGATGAAAACGGCAGGGAGAATGATGCACTCTATAGGAAGGTTAAGTGAGGAAAGTGTGGAGAACAATATGCTGAAGATTGTAAGTAAAGTGGTAAATATAACTAAAAAGAGGCATGTGTCTTTTTTTATTTTTTTACTGATAAGCATGTACGTAAAAAGGAAAAATAGAATTACCCATAGAAAACAAACAAACACGATAAAGGTAACCTCAGCGATTTTGATTATGGAAACAAGCATTGATAAAAGGAGGATAACATGAAGGCAAACATATATCTTAGTACGGATCTTGCTTTTAACGAAAAGGAAAGTAAGAATTGTGAACACAGGTATTGTTATACAAGCAAAAAATATTGGTAGTGTTATATTTACTGACATATTATCAGATAAGTATGCTTATGGGATTTATTAAACCTTGTTCTCCACATTCATGTTTTGTGCCTCACCTTAACAGCAACACCCCTTTTGCTTTCCATCATCTCCTCAGGGCTCATCACTGCAACACCAACACCTTTCAAAACATTTTTATGTATGATGATTACATCATCACCAATTCTTATATCATGGTCAGCATCAAGAACACCGACAGCAAAAACATCACCCTTTAGTTTGAAATCATCTATCTCAACAAAATATTTTCTTTTATCTGCAAGTATTTTTCCTCCTTTAATTGTTAATGAAATCATCCCCCTGTCACCAATAAGCATCCCGATTTGTTTATTATTTTTTATTATCCTCAAATCAGGGTATCTTCCTTTTATCACCGAACCTTTTACTAAATCAACACCAGGACTGCCAAACTGGAATACTGCCCTGTTAAGCATGTTTTCAACAGCAATTTTTTCCCTTTTGACATGCGCATAATTCTTAACAAGCCCGGATAATGTTTCCTCCAGTTTTTTTAAAGATTCTTGAGAAACAGGTTTGTCAGGGCATGTATTAACCCCTGCATCAACAAAACTGTAACCGGTGTGATTTATTATTTCATCATATTTGTTGTTCTTTATCAACCAGTCTATCATCTCATTCACCATTTTTATCTCATCTGCATCCCATTCACCTGTCACCGGTATGTCATAGTTCTGCGCAGGATAAAACAGCTCAAGTTCTCTTGGAACAATACCGAGGGGTGATGTGACAATCATTTCGTGGACAATATTTTGATTCCCTGATTTAAAAACCGCTTTTTTGAGTAGCTGATGGGAGATAGAAAAGGAGTAGGGTTTTTTTGCTGAGCATGGCAGTAACAGCAGTATTTTTTTGCTTTCAGGTTTTAGATATCTTTCCTTTAATCTTGACTGGAACCTTTTCACACCCGGTCTGAGCAAAGATTCCTTTGACAGAATAATCATTTTTTCTTTTCTTACTGGGAAATATTTTTCCTGAAAATCATAGTGTTTATCAAAAAGCCTCAGCATTGATACAAGTAATGGCTCTGTTCTAATTCTTGATTCCACAAGCTCCCTGAGCAAACCGTTTTTTATCCTGTTTCTTATGTTTTTGAATTCAGACAATGCAGTATAATAGTTGTGATGAAGAAGATGAACAAAATCTGATTTTTCATCCAAGCAGGCAGGACACCTGCATGGATTTTCTTTTAAATGCTCCAAAAATGTTTTCCCATCATTTGTTAAAAAATATTTTTTCCTGCTGTTCATTATGAGGCTAACAGAGTCAAACAAATCAATTCCAAGATAAACAAGTAAAGCGTAACTGTTTGGTGCGCCTATCCCTGGTGCGTAAACAATTTTGCTGTAGCCAATCTTTTTTCTGAGTTCAACAACATTTTTCACAAACTCCTTCGGGTTTTTAACAAGTTCAGGAGCATTTGAGAGAACATAAACCTCCCTGTTTTTATCCAGTTTTTCAATATCCTGCACAACAACAATTTTGTCATTTTCATAGTTTTCAAAAAATTCTGAGCAGGAAAGAGGATAAGGGATGTCAGGAGGAATAACAAAATCGTTTTTAAGGTTTCTTGGATAAAACCTGCTCCCATTATCCAATATCTTCATTTTTTCTGATTTGAGTTCCCTGCTGGATAAAAGGATTTTTGCTTCTTTAAACTCTTTGAATCTTTCAGATGCTGCAAATAAAATATTTGGCGTGTTAACATTATCCAGTTTACCTGTTCTACCTATGCCGTCCCTTGACACTATCTCGAACATCTATAAGGTAAAAGGGAGTATGGATATAAAATGGTTTAAGACAGTTTAAATCAGACAGGTTAATGTTTAAATGTCTGCAGCCTGTTATCATTAATTGGAGGAGCAATCATGCCCAGTGCGTCTTCAACAGTCATTGAAACACGTAACACTTATCAAAGGGGTTCAAGGATGTGCAGGCAGTAGAAAACCTTGGCATGAAAGTCCGCAAGGGGGAGATTTTGGTTTTCTTGGCCCTAATGGTGCTGGGAAGACAACAACAATCAAGATGATAATGGCACTCACCCATCCATCAGCAGGGGAGGTGCTTGTTAATGGAAAAAGGGTTAGCAATGAT
>JASEEW010000070.1 GCA_030019485.1 Thermoplasmatales archaeon
AGAGAGGATAGAATTAACACAGCTATGGCATGTACTGACCTGTGGCATAATTTGTTTAATCTATATCCAAGTTAATTCTGTCCCACAGCCGTTTTTCAGTTTTTATAAGGGTGTTGGAAAATTATCCCCTTGAGAGTATATCCCCTAGATATTGTTCCATAGCTTTTAACTACTGAGAACCATTTCCTACATTTGGGATGGGGAAATGGGCATAGCACAAGCATTCAAAGGTTTGGATCTCTCAAGGGCAAAGGAAATATTGTTTTCCAAGTATAAATACACGCAGGGTAAACCTGGCAGACCACCGAATAACCCTGTTGGCATGATTCTATCAATAGTCCTTATGTTAGCAAAGGACTACTCAACCCGAGACATAGAAGCATTCCTTAAGAGGGATAAATTCTGGAGAAGACTACTCGGGTTCAAGAAGAAAGAACCAGATCATACCAGTTTCTCAGATTTCCTGAGTAGGATAGGTGTTGAAACTTTTGCAGAGGTTTTCAAAATACTACTTCAGCAACTTGTGGATATGGGTGTGATGCAATCAGATATTGTTGCAGTAGATTCTACTATAGTTCTTGCAACCAGAAATGACCAGGATGCAAGATGGACCAAGATCAGAAATAAAGAAAATTTTTGGGTATAAAATCCACCTTATCTGCTGTGCTGAGAGTGAGTTACCACTTGCTCTCACAGTTACACCTGCTAATCAGTCTGACTGCACACAATTTAACACCCCTGTAAAATGGTCTTCCGTACACACCAAGAACTGTGCTGGGTGATGCTGCCTATGACACCGCTGAGATCAGGGATACAATCACATCTGGAGGATTTGGTAAACCCTACATAAAGATGAATCTTAGAGGAAACAAAAGGCTCAAACTTTACTACTCTAAAGAATGGCGTAGGAACTACAAGAAAAGAACTGCTATTGAAAGACTAAACTCTAGGTTGAAGAATTTTCTACATCTGAGAAGAACAAGGGTGAGAGGAATAAAAGCTGTGACTTGCTATGCCTATCTAGGTTGTATAGCAATGCTACTGTTTGCTATTATTGGGAATTTTCTTGGTAAATCTATCAGAGGAATAAAATCCCTGCTTAGATAAGAAGACACATCTCTGAGCAGACAGATAATCTGAAAAAAAATAGTTTTAGGTTGTAGTAGTACCAACCCCTTTTATTGGTGCAAACCACATTTTGAAGATTCCTAAAAAATATGGCTTGTCATGAGGGGTAAGGGATAGTTTGGTGTTAAGGTTACTGAATCTTAGATAACTATTTTCGGTTTTGTATGGCTATTTTATGCCTTTTTCCAACAGGCACAGTTTTTATTGAAATGCTACCATGCCTATGGTGTTGCCATCAAGATCAGACAGTCTAAGAGACCATCCTGTAATTATATCCACACCTATCTTGGTCTCGTTAATAATTATAAGGTCATAAGGGGATAACATATTATTTTCATCATTGTCAATGTACGCAACACCATAAGCATCCTCTGCTGCAGCAGAGATATTTGGATAAGGACCGCCTAATACCCCATCTGCCTGTGAAACATCGCTACCATCAGATATATACCATTTCACATTTTTCTCATCTGCTGGATCGCTGATAGAGATTACCTTTGTCTTGTTCACGTTAGGGTAGCCTGCTACCCCCTCAGGTATGCTCAGCGCTACTGATTTCTGCTTTCCTTTACTATGGCTCATATATCCAGAAACCCAAGCAAAAAGCACTGCTGCCAGAACAATGGTTATAGCCAGTGTAAGAATAATTCCTATAACAGGAGAAACTGCTTTTTTATCTTTACATATGTTATCCATGGGCATATGTATACAATTTACCCTTAATAACTTTTTTTATATTCTATTAATTATCTAAAAATATTCAAAAATAAAAAATAAAAAATAAAAAAAGAAAAGGCTTAGAATGATACTGTGCCTATTGTGTTACCGCTTGTGTCTGCGAGTCTAAGCACATCACCTGCTACTATAGTATAGCCGCCAGCTGTTCCACGTATCCATATCAGATCGTTTGTAGAGAGAAGATCATCACCATCGTTGTCAATGTAGCATACTGTGCTACCAGATGCTTCAGCCGCTGCTATTGTGGCGACTGGAGATCCTAAAGACCCACTCCATTGCTTCACGTCGCTTTTCATTACATAGACAGTTACCTTACCCTCGTCTATCTTCGCACTAATTGAGATTATCTTCACCGTGTAGTTTGTGCCCGAGGTGCTTGGTGAAGCCAACGCTGCCGATGGTGCAGCTCCTCCGCCTCCAGCGGTCATAAACCCGCTCACCCACACATATAGTACTGCTGCCAGTACTACTGTTATCGCCACCATCAGAATTACGCCGATGACAGGCGATACCGCTTCCTTGTTTTTTATTTTCCACATATTGTTTCGTCCTCCTAAGGCTTTCGCCTTTGAAAGACAAATAGTATTGAGGGTATATAAATATTGTGATTAATGGGTTGAGGAGGAGTAAAAACATAAGGTTTTTAACAGGTGAGAGCATTCTATTTTTGATGATTAGGACAAGGTTGGTTGTAGAGGGGAATATTCAAGGTGTTAGCTACAGGGCGTTAGTTAAACAGATTGCTAGGGGATTAGGAATAAAGGGTTTGGTAAGGAATCTAGGGGATGGAGGAGTTGAAATATTCTGTGAGTGTAATAAAGAGGTTTTACAGAACTTTGTAAAAATGATAGACAGGAAAGGAGACCCAGGCGAACCGTTTTCCTTGAATGTTGAGAAAATAAATATTTACAATGAAGGAGAAAAGGGTTATGTGAACCCACCTGCCCAGTTTAAAACATTTGAGGTTGACTACAAAATAAAACTCAACCCTTTTCAAAAAGAGTCTATAGAAAAATCTGAGATTGGTGGTTTGGTTTTGGTTGATACAAGGGATGAGGTTAGAGGCTCCAGGGAAGACATCAAAGGAGTGAGAGACGAGGTTAAAGGTTCTAGAGAGGATGTAAAAGCAATGCATCAGGACATGAATAAACGATTTGACTGGGTGGCAGAAAAATATGGGGATATAGGTGCTGGCATAATCTCTATAAAGGACGATCTTAAAGAACTGAAAAATATGGGAAATGATGTAAAGGAAATGAAAAATCTTTTCGCGAAACTCGTTAATCATATTGTGAAAGAAAAATAAAAACAATAAAGTGAAAAACTATTTTTACCCTTAACCCGTTAATGGTTTGATGATAAACGAAAACGACATTGTTGTGCTGATTGATGAAAAAGGCAGGAAAACCCTTATAAGAGTTGAGGAAGGAACGAAGAAAATCAGAAGATTGGGTGTTTTTGATCCCTCTAAACTCAAAGGGAAAAAAATTGGTGAAAAAATAAAAATAGGAAACAGGGAATTCATCATCATGAAACCAAGCATTGCTGACAAAATTGAAACAATTGAGAGAAAGGCGCAAATCATCCTCCCAAAGGACTCATCCCTGATTGCGTTTTACTGTGATGTGAAAAATGGTGATACGATAATTGAGGGGGGCATCGGCTCGGGCGCCCTCACAATTGTCCTTGCAAACCTTGTCAGGCCTGATGGGAAAATAGTTTCCTATGAGAAAAGAAAGGATTTTGCAGATTTCGCGAAAAAAAATATTGAGAACGCAGAACTTGGAAAATATGTTGACATAAAACTGGGCGATGTCACAGAAGGTATTGAGGAAAAAAATGCTGATGCGATAATTCTTGACATACCAAACCCCTGGGATGCTGTGCCTAATGCCTGCAGTGCTTTAAAAACAGGCGGGCATTTCTGCTCATATTCACCAACAATGAACCAGGTTGAAAAAACAGTTAAAACATTAAGATTTCACGGAAAAACGCAGAGCGTTTTTCCTGAAATATTAGGAAAACACTCTGGTGTTTTCCGTAATATATTAGGAAAACGCAGAGCGTTTTCCGTAATAAAAAACAGTTTCATAGAAATAAAAACGTTTGAAACTTTGCAGAGGGAAATCGTTGTTGGTGAAAGAGGTGTGCGCCCAAGTTTTGACATGCTGGGACACACCGGTTATGTCACGTTTGCGAGGAAAACACTATGTGCAGAATATTCAGCATAATCTCAAAAAAACCACTGAAGATTGGCTGCTGGATGCATGAGGCAGAAAACAGCATGGAAAAGCAGAGCAGGGAGCACAGGGACGGCTGGGGGGTTGGATATAAAAAAGGTGGCATGGCTGTTGAGAAACACCCGGCCCCGGCATATAAAGACAGAAGATTCAGGCAGGTTTTTGAGCAGATTATTTCAGATATTTTTATCACGCATATAAGAAAGGCTAGGATCGGCGGGGTTAAAACTGAGAACACCCAGCCTTTCAAAAAAGGGAAGTGGGTTTTCGCGCACAACGGCGTAATAGACAGTGTGAAGGATATTAAATCACTGGTCAACATGGGAAGGATGAGGGGGGAAACCGACAGTGAGGTTTTCTTTTGTCTTCTCCTCAAAAAAATGAAAAACAATTCTATTGAAGACGCAGTCAAAAACACTGTAAATGTTATATCGGAAAAATCCGGTTTCTCATCCCTGAATTTCACTGCAACTGATGGAAAAAAACTCTATGCCCTCTGCGAGTACAGGAAGGAGCCTGGAAATTATATTATTCATTATCTGAAAACAGATGACTTTGTTGCGGTCTCATCTGAAAGAATCAACAATGGAAAATGGCTTGAACTTGAGAATCACAGCCTCATGATGGTGGACAAAAACCTGAACGTAGTAATAACGAAAGTATCATAACCCATTAAAACATTCTCATTTATGGTGATAAAACATGACGTTCGCTAAGGCGCAAGTAAAAAGGCTCATAAAAAAATCCGGTGGGAAAAGGGTTTCAAAGGATGCTGTGGACACACTGTCCCAGCTTATGGAGGACAAGGCACTGGAGGTCACAGCAAAGGCTTTGAAGTTTGCCAGCTATGCAAAGAGAAGGACGCTGAAGGCATCTGATTTTGAAATGACGCAGCTATGAATATTGAAGATTCTCCAATGGTCTATGAACCTTCTGATGACACATTTTTAATGTTAAAAAACATTAAAATAAGAAATGGTGAAAATGTTTTGGACATGGGGACAGGATCAGGCATTATTGGAATACACTGCGCTAAAAATGGTGCGAATGTTACATCTGCTGACATAAACCCCTATGCTGTTGAACTGGCTGAGAGGAATGCAGGACTAAACAATGTGAATATAAAGGTTGTTGAAAGCAACCTTTTTGAGAGAATAAAAGGAAAATTTGATGTGGTAGTATTCAATCCCCCTTATCTGCCAGCATCAAAAAATGAGAGGACAGGAGGGGAGATTAATTCTGCATGGGATGGCGGAAAAGAAGGGAGTCAGGTGATTCTTGGATTCCTAAAAAACTTCAGAAAATATTTGAAAAAGAATGGGAGATGCTACATTCTTGTTTCATCTTTGAACAAAAAAGCATTAAAAAGAATTGAGGAACTCAATGGGAAGCTGATTGATGAGAAAAAACTGTTTTTTGAAAAACTGATGGTGTTCTTGTTATGACTGAACTCCGCAATACAGATTTCAACGTTGAAACCTCAACCGAAAAACATTCGGTTCCTCTGGAAAAGTCCAAAGGCTTTTCCAAGGATGTTAGGAATTTGCAAGCAAATTCCGTAACATGCAGAGTTACCAATGTTGTTTCCTGTTTCATAAAAAGAAATGATAGAATATTGCTTTTAAAAAGAAGCGAAAGGGTTAGGAGTTACAGGGGCAAATGGGCAACTGTTTCGGGCTATGTTGAAAAGAATGAGAAGCCTGAGGAGACCGCGCTGAAGGAAATCAGGGAGGAAACAGGTATAGAGGCAAAACTGATAAGAAAAGGAAAAACAATCCATGTGAAGGATAAGGAAGGTGAGTGGTGGGTTCATCCTTTCCTTTTTGAAATGAAATCAGGCAGCATAAAAATTGACTGGGAGCATGTTGAGTACAGGTGGATAAGACCAGAGGAGATAAAAAACTATGATACTGTGCCGATGCTGAAAGAGGCTTTGGAAAACGTGATATGATGAACAAATATCCTAGATACATTACACCAGATTCTCAGGCTTTTGATAGTCTTGAACTTGCATCTGAAACTGAAAAAATCGTCTGCAAAAACAAAGAAAGAAAATACACTGCTTTTTATGCAACAGGTGTTTATGGTGGGATAGCAACTGGCTACACAGTAGGATGCTGCCTGCGATGCTATTTCTGCTGGGTTGACTGGAGCAGAGACTTTCCTGAGAGATTTGGTAATTTTTATTCGCCAGAAGAGGCTTTTGGGGAGTTAAAGCAAGCAGCTCACAAATATAAGGTAAGCAGGCTCAGGCTTTCAGGTGCTGAGCCCACACTTGGAAAAGAGCATTTACTTGCTTTACTTGAGCTTGTGGAGAATTCAGAGTTCCCTGTTTTTATTTTAGAAACAAATGGGATTTTGTTCGGAGCGGATAAGGAGTATGTTGCCAGAGTATCCAAATTCACAAAACCCCATATCAGGGTGTCGCTTAAAGCAGGCACCCCACAAGATTTTACAAGAAAAACAGGCGCTAAAGAGGAGAATTTTGAATTACCATTCCATGCAATCAGGAATTTACTTGATGAGAAAGCAAGCTTTCATGTGGCTGCAATGACTGATAAAAGGATTATGGGTAAAGAGGAGAGAGAATCTCTCATTCAGAAACTTTGGGAAATCGATCCTAAAATTGTGAAAAATTTGGAAAAAGAAGTTGTTGACCCATATGATACAACGCTCGCGAGACTAAAGTATGCTGATGTTGGGCTGAAATGGTAAACCATTTTTACATTTTTTCCATTAGTCCTCTGAATTCTAGGACTGTTTCTGGATTTATCCAGAAACCGTTTTCAATCATTTTTTCAAATATTTTTAGAGCCTCGTCCTTTTTCATTATTCTTTCCTTTACTGCCCTGAGAAGAATATAAAGAATACCTTTTGTTTTTACACCTATTTTGTTAGAAATTATTGATGCCTCCTCATCGTTTGTCAAAAACATTGTTTTCAGTTCTTTTGCGAGGCAGATGCAGTCCTCCTCAGCTTTATCTAGGGCAATACCCAAGGATTTCTCAATCTTTCTTATAGTTCTTTTATCATATTTCCCTTTTTTTACAAAAATAAAATCATCAATTTTGTCCTTTACCTCATAGGCATCACTATAACCTTTTTTTATTCCGACAACTACGACCTCTTTATAAACACTATAAGGAATTATTATTTTGTCAAAAAATTTTTGAAGCAAACCTAACAATTGATATCTAGCAAGCCAGATTAACGGTCCTGAATCAGAAACAATCATAAATCTTTGACCTCTTCAAGAAGACGCCTTTTTGAGTATCTCGTAATTTCCCCTGTTTTTTTCATCTCGTCTATAAATGCCCTGTAATCAACCCCTGAGAGTTCAACAGCCTTTCCAAAAGATATTTTTCCTGTTTTGTATTTTGCAATAGCCCTCTGAACCCTTTTTTGCTTCAGACCTAACGAAAGCAGCTGCCTCAGCAAAACAGACTTTTCAACATTCTCATCTGAGGATAAGTTGCTGATTTCATTGACAATGTTTTTGGGCATTCTTACAGTCAACACTTTGTAAGCCATTTCATCACCGTATTCTAATAGACTACAAGGGATATAAAACTTTTCGTTCTACGAGATTTAATTAACTACCTGTCATTTTAATTTACTGCAGGATTCCTTCACCACCACATTTCGGGCATCTGATTTTTAACGGCCTTCTCCCTTCTGTGATTCTTATTATCTCACCACATCTTTTGCATCTAAGAAGCAAAGGTTTAGATAGTTTAGGTTCAGGAGCAACACCAAGTTTTTTCTGCTTCTCCATGTATATCTCCGTGAGAGATTTTGGTACGTCTGCTTTAATCACCCTTGATTCTGACCCTTCTTTCTCTATTACTGAAGTGTATCTCCCAACAGGTATATAATATGTGTACCTCCGCCACGCAAGAACAAATGCCGTGCAGAACAGCACTCCTGAAACAGCATTTAGGATGAAGTAGGTGCCTGCTAAAGGATGAGAATAGACAGCAGAGGCAACATCTTTTGTGGATAGATTTAGTACATCACCAAATATTTTTACAACACAGAAAATGCCTGCCAAACCTGTGAAAAACGCTGAGCTGAGAATGATTTTTCCTTTTTTATCTTCTAATCCGAAAACAAGCAGGGTGGGGCAGAGAACAGATAGAAATCCTACAAGCGCAGTAATCCCTACTGCGTAACTAAACATTGTTTCTGTAGATGAGGTTACTGATGCCCCGCTGAAAATCGCACCCGCTCCCATTGCGACTATGAAAAGAGGAGCATAATATATTAAAAGAAAATTTATGATATACAAAACACCTGCCGCACAGGCACACATTTGATGAGCACCACTGACTTCTTCCCTGTTTGAAACAATCCCGAGGACACCGATAAGGAAGAAAATTGAAGTAAAATAGCTTACAGGTGAAGAATACCCTGCATCAGATGCGTAGAATGGTCTGGATATCAGGGAAACTATTGTGCATATCATTATTAGAAACAAACCAGCGCCTGTTGTGAGGAAACCTTCTTTGGATTTACGTTCCTTTCTGCCATAAAAAAGGATAACTATACCGACAAATATTAGGATAACCGCAAAAAAAACTGTACCGCATACTACTGCTGAGTTAGGTATAAACCTTGGAATGCCTAAAACGAGCAAACCACCAAAGAAAAACCATAATCCTAAGCGTGTTGTATATCCCCAGCCACCTGTAAGAATCTTTGGAATCAGTACCATTGCCAAAATCGCTGGGAGGATCAAAACCGCTAAACCAACCAAACAGAACATTTTTCACCTCTACAAATACACCACCTTTCCATCCCTGTATATCCTTGCAGTTGCCTTCCTTGCAACTCAGCCTTTCTTAACATCAGTTTTGAATAAACATAAGGAATGATAAACGTTTTCATTAAAACCTGACTTCGCCACATGAGTAAAGATTAAAGAAGCTCATATCCTCATTTTGT
>JASEEW010000071.1 GCA_030019485.1 Thermoplasmatales archaeon
TTCAGTTTGCATGTCTTGCAAATTATTTGTGATGTCGGCTCACCACAGATTCTGCATTTTTTCAGTTTGGCAGGCGGAAACTTTTTTCTAAGCAAATCGGCAATGGAATCGTAACTTTTCAGTACAGCATGCCTTGTACCGGGTGTAGCATTCTCAAGTTTGTACAAAATATCCCTGTACATGTTTCTTTGAGCATTTGCAGCATAGGGGCATTCACCAGAGTAAAACTCAATATTATTCAGCAGGGCGTAAAGATAATTTTCCTTCTCAGGTATAGTCCTCAGAGGCTCAATCCTTGGGATAAGACCTTTCTGAATTTTAACATGGGGTCCCAGACGTGCAAGTTTTTCAACATCACCCTTTGCAATATTCATCAAAATTGACTGTGCTGTGTCATCAAGGTTATGTCCTGTTGCAATCCTGTCTGCTTTTATCTCCTTTGCCTTAACATTCAGAAGGTATCTTCTGAAAACACCGCAGTATGAGCACATAAATTTTTGAGATATCTCATCCATAGAATAATCAATCTGTTCCTTGAAACTTATGATATAATGAGGGATATCCCATTTTTTACAGTTTTTTTTCACGATCCTGATACTTTTATCTCTATATCCTTTTATGCCTTCATCAACAGTTACTGCTTCTATTATTATGTCTTTTCTTTTCCCAAAAATTTTTTTCAGAATGTAAAGCGCAACAGTTGAATCCTTTCCCCCGCTAACGCCAACAGCAATCTTTCCTTCAACATTCTGTTTTCTCAGGGTTTTTTTTACCCTTTTCTCAAAAAACTCATTGAAATGAAACTTACATAGATGCATGCCTGAGTAGCGTATAAATGTTACAGCATTCCTGTTGCATTTTGAGCAGAGCATAAACCATGATTAGTCGCAAACTACATTATACTTACTACTGGAATAAACACGGATGCACCTGCTAAAAGTATTGTCAGGCAAATCGTAACATAATGTTCCACAGGTTTTATTAATGTATCTGTTTTTGGCAATCCATATTTGTGTATGTATACTGCTGGTATTGAAACAAGCGGTACAATTATTGATGCTGAAATCAGATGACCAACTGTGAATGGCAATGCCATTGTGTAACACAACATTAAACCATTAACTGTGTGAGGATAAAACAGATACCACCATCCAAGGTTTGTCCAGAAATCATATACAAGAACACTACCTATTCCCATACCTGTCAGAGTACCAATGAATTTTGCAGAATAATTTACCCTGTTCTTCAAGGCATATCCCATGAGTCCAACAAACGCGAAACCAGACCATGTGAAAAGAAGGATTGAGTTATTTCCAAAGTAAATATCAGAGAAAAGCATTATGAAAAATGGTACTATCAATGAATAAATACCGCCTATTAAACAGCCTGCAAGAAGCGCCATCACTGCTACAACAGCAAACATATCAAACATGCAGAAACTGGTACCAGGTGGTAAACAAACTCTTAGATAAACTCTAGCAACTACACCTAAAATTACTAATACTATAGCCCATGCCAATTTTTGAGCGTTTATTTTCATAGGATCACCAAGCGGGCACCTCAAATTTCCATTCTATGTAATCGTTATTTTGAACTATATATTTATCGCAACCTACCATTGGAAGCTCACCGTTTACATAATATTGCCACCATTTCCCATCCTGGCCCCCTTCTGCACCAGCAATACCATCAACAAACATACTATCATAGTTACTCCAGTAAGTTGCTTTTACTGTAAAATTTCCATTTTCCGGCTTTGCAGCCTCAAGTAAGAAACCATATGCTGTAGTGTTTCTTGTAGTAATGTAGTATGGTCCTAGCAGGGTGCCATTAGTAAAGTTTATTACTACAGTAGCCGAGATTTCGGGCGTTTCTTTCAGTACCTCTTTTGGTGCTGCAGTAAGGTTCAGGTATGCGGAGCCTCCTGCCAAGATTCCCAATATAATTATTGCAATTATTGCCACTCCTAATGCTTTATCTATTTTCATTTAATCACCTTAGTTGGATTATTCATCCAACTTGAATCGGTTTATGGGTATATAAACATTTTTAAAACTTTACCTGGATTAAACCGAGTGCGGCTGCAAGCGCCCCTTCTTCCGCACTTTTCAGGGTATTGCCAAACCCTATGATAATAACATCGTTGTTTTCTAGTTTGAATTTAGAAATAATTATCGCGCTAATTTTAGGATGGGTGTGTTTAAGAGATTGAGCTTCTCCTGGGAATGATAGAAGATTGTTTTTATAGATCAATGTGGTAGCGCCAGATGCGCCTGCTTTAATTGCTTCATCACGCTGCTCGATTCCAAGCCTTATTTTATGCGCAACGTTTCTCACCCTGAGCGCGCAGTTATGTTTCCCAGCAGTAATTTCAGGTGTCTGCAATTTTGCAATTTGCAGTCCGCATTTATCAAGAAACGAAACAGCCTTTTCAGTTAGGCTTATGCCTGTCTGCTTGATTATAATAAAATTTCGTGCTTTTAAAAAAGCGAGAATTGTTCTTAGTGTGCCTTCCCCAACACCTACTTTTTTGGCTAGTTTCTGTCTGCCTATTCTGCCAGCCTTGAAAATTTCGTAAATTATTTTCCATACATGTACTTTTGTGAATCTTGGCACTGGTCCTTTCATTTAAAACACACTGACTTTCCCATTCACAATGTCTTTTGTAACATCTGTGATATTTTCAAGTTTCTCATCAACAGTGGAGTAAACGTCATTTTTTACCCGGTTTATGTTTCCATTCATAATCAGCTGCACGGATGCAAGGGCTGGCTTGTCTATGGGTTTACCTATCTGGGAGAGCAATCTTACATGTGCCTCCTCTATATCATCATTGAGTTTCACAATTTCATTTGCGATTCTGAATGCGAGGATGTTGTAGATTTTTCCAACATGTGTTACAGGGTTTTTCCCAGCGGATGCCTCCATGCTCATGGGCCTGTTTGGTGTGATAAGCCCATTTGCCCTGTTTCCCCTGCCGACGGAGCCGTCATCACCATTCTCCATTGAAAGACCAGTAACTGTGAGATAATAAATATTCTTTTTTGTATCATCACCTGTGTTCACATAAACATTAACTTCTTTGTCAGTATATTTCAGTGCATTATCATGGACAATGTTTTTTAATTCCTCTTTCACAGAAATATAATGGTCAGCATCAGGTATTTTTGAACCTACCATGGCGGCGGCAATTGTCAGATTTATCACATTCTTTTCCCTGCCCGCCATCACCTTTATGTCTTCACCTATGCACCCAATTTTCTTTTTTAACTGACCGTTGATCATTTTTGCTGTTTTCAAAACTATATTTTCTGTTTCTGAGAATGGTGCATAGCCTATGCCAAAAGAGGTATCATTTGCAAGCAATTTTTTTGATTCATATAATCCTCTGAGGTCCACCGAGCCTTTACCGATTTTGCACTCAAACATTACATCTGTGTCAACACTCAAATGCATAAAATTTTTTTTCATGTAATCCTTTGCTGCCTTTATCGCAGTGGATCTTATTGGCAGTCTTTCATCATTTACATCTGTTACTGCCCTTCCTACAAGTATTATCTCCGCGGGTGCAAGAACAACGCCTCCACCAAATTTTGGGGCGGACTGACCGCCAACTATCTGGCATTCATCTGTGTTGTGGTGAAGTATCCTGCCATAATTCTGTATGTAGTACTTGCACAGCGTCCTGCTTATTGTTTCAGCAAGCCCGTCTGCTATAGAATCTGGATGACCAATCCCTTTTCTCTCCACAAGTTCACTGTTTTGTTTCTCTATTGGTGTATAGTTTATTTTTTCTATCTCTATGTTTCTTGCCATTTCATTTCCCCCGGTTGAATTACAGAAAAGTTATTTGAAATGTTAAACCTTTCTATCCTCCAATTTTGAATATTGTCCTCCCGTCTTTGAATATTCTGATAATCCTGGATGCAGATACAACTACTGCAACGGCTTTTGTATCCCTTGTTATTGATGCTGCTGCAAGATGCCTGCCTCCAAGACCGCCCTGCAAAGTTATGTCCCAGTTTATGTTTACGTATCTGCCAGCAGAGACAACTACACCATCCCTTCTGACAATAAATGCGCCATCCAGCAAAGCAAACTCCTTGAGCGTTTCCCAGCTGCTTCTGTTTGAAATGTTTCTGCTTTCCTCATCATGTCCCTTGAAAGGATTAATGATAACCTGACGTGATTTTTCCATCACCTTTTCAGTGTCACCAACAATGAACAGCGTCCCAACATTTTTTCCCTCCCTTCCCTCTTTCATTATCTCAAATGCAAGACCAAGAACTGCCTCTGCCACATCCATTTTTAATCTCCCCCCCATCTCCCTCTTCAACCGCGCAATACCGGTATCCTCAGGATTGAACATTATTAATGCATTCATTTTGTTTGCTATAATACATAGTACAGAATCATTTGATTTTATCAGCCCCTCAGCATAAGCCTCTAAAATCTGGTTTTTTGTTTCAGTCAGGATGTCTATGGACCTCATTGGATAAATTAGTTTCCTTGTTTTAATCCCCCTTCTCCGCGTTTTTTCATACAATTTTTTGTTTGCTGTGGCAACAATAAGGGATGCGGATTCCTCCCCCAGTTTTTCTATAACCCTGCTGGTGTCAGTAATCACATAGGTGACAGATGCTTTCTCCATCAGCGCTAAACACAGGTCTGTAAACTCCTTCACAGTATTGTAATGGTTTTGGGCGGTTTTAATGTTTTTTATGTTTGTTTCGGAAACTGAACCACAAACAATATATAAAATATAAAGAATACGTTTTTGAGGTGATGCAAAATGGAAACAACAAAGGCAGGCAGTATTGTGGTTTTTGTGATAGGTCTGCTTGGAATAATACTATCTGCATCATGGGACTGGATAGCAGCAGGCAATGAATGCTGTATGGGAAACTATCAGACTGTAGGGATAGCTGGCAGTGTAACTATTGCAATAGCTGGCGCAGTCCTATGGATATACAGGCCGAAATCCAAGGAAGAAAAAAAGAAAAAAGAAGAAAAGAAAGAAGAAAAATAGTCATAGAGCAGAAGGTTTTTGCTCTTACTTCAAGGGATAGTTTAATAAACATCCTCATCTATAATCATCTGATGTTTGAGGAAGAATACAACCTGCGCTACTTTGATGAAAAAAGGTATGAAAGAAGGATATGCAAAAAATGCGGCTCAGCATTCTGGGGTTTAACAGATAGTGAAATCTGCGGGGACACACCATGTGCGGAGTACTCATTCATAGGTAACCCTCCTACAAACAAGAAATATGATATTGATCAGATGAGAAGCACGTTTCTCACGTTTTTTGAGTCTAAAAAGCATACAGTGGTGAAAAGGTACCCTGTTGTTGCAAGATGGAGGGATGATGTTTTTCTTGTTAATGCATCAATATATGATTTTCAGCCTTTTGTGACATCAGGTTTAATAAAACCACCTGCAAACCCCCTTGTTGTTTCCCAGCCGTGCATACGCCTCACGGATGTGGACCTTGTAGGGAGATCTGGGAAGCATCTTACAACATTTGAGATGATGGGGCATCATGCATTCAACTCAAAAGAAAAAACAGTTTACTGGAAGGAGGAAACTGTAAAATACTGCAATGATTTTTTCACAAAGATATTGGGTGTGGATAGAAAAAAAATCACGTACAAAGAGCATCCATGGTTTGGCGGTGGAAATGCCGGTCCTTCACTTGAGGTGATCATAGGCGGACTTGAGGTTGCAACCCTTGTGTTCATGAATCTTAAGGAGGATGAAAATGGAAAAACACTCCTCAACAATGCTAAGTATTCGCCTCTTGCCCTGAATGTTGTGGATACAGGATATGGTCTTGAGAGGATGGTGTGGCTTTCAAATGGTGCGCCGACAATCTATGATGCAGTATATCCTGAGCTTGTTAGGAAAATCAGTGAGAGATGCGGCATATCACATGAGTTGGAGGATGAAAAATATTCAGCCCTGTTATCTGAGTATGCGAAGCTGGCAGGCAACATTGATATGGGTACAGGCTCAAAAATTTCTGATTTAAGGAAGATGGTTGTGAAAAGACTGAGAGACAGAGGATACAGCGTAACCATTGAAGAACTTGTTAGAACACTGACTCCAATAGAAAGGGTTTATGCTGTTGCTGACCATTCCAGATGCCTTGCATTCATGCTCGGTGATGGTATTGTACCTTCAAACATCAAAGCAGGATATCTTGCACGTCTCATTATTAGAAAAACTCTGAGACTCATGAGTGAGCTTAAAATAAACGCAACACTGAGTGAAATTGTTGTGCAGCATATAGAAACCCTGAAAAACTTTCCGGAGTTAAAAGAGAATGTGGAAATAATCATAAAAATTCTGGACATGGAAACAGAGAAATATGATGACACAGTGAAAAGGGGTGCCAGGATTGTGGAAAAATCTGTTGAAAAACTGAGGAAAAATACCTCTGAAACATTAATAAACCTGTATGACACATATGGTATTCATCCGACGCTTGCCCAGAAAATAGCTGTGGAAAAAGGTGTTGAATTCCAGATCCCTGAAACATTTCATTCAATACTTGCTGAAAAACACTCAAAGCCGGAAAAAAACCAGGAAAAAAAGGAGGAAAAAATAGACCAGCCTGATACCATCATGCTTTTTTATGATGACCCCTACCTAAAAGAATTTGATGCAGTTGTGTTGTATGTAAAAGGGAAGGATGTTGTTTTGGACAGAACAGCATTTTATCCTGAGGGGGGGGGACAGCCATTTGACACAGGCGTGCTGACAACAAAGGATAAAAGATTCAATGTTACAAATGTGCAGAAAATTGGGAATGTCATAGTTCACACCATAGATGGAAAAATCAACATTGGGGAGGTTGTGCATGGCAGGATAGACTGGAGTAGAAGAATAACATTGATGAGGCATCATACCGCAACGCACATCATTCTTGGGGCATCCAGAAATGTTCTCGGGAAACATGTCTGGCAGTCGGGCGCGCAGAAGGGCGTGGAAAGGTCAAGGGTTGATATTTCACATTACACAAAAATAACTGAGCAGGAGCTGAGGGAAATCGAACTGCTTGCGAACATTGCTGTTATGGAGAACATGCCGATAGAAACAACATGGATGGAGAGGGATGAAGCAGAAAAAAAATATGGCTTCAGACTTTACCAGGGCGGTGTGCCCCCCGGTGAAAAAATAAGGGTTGTTAGAACAGCAGATTTTGATGTTGAGGCATGCGCTGGCACGCACTGCAAAAACACATCCGAGGTTGGGCCTATAAAAATACTGGGATGTGAAAGGATTCAGGATGGTGTGGAAAGAATTGAGTTTGCAGCAGGGATGCCTGCCCTGAAAAATATACAGAAAATGGAGACAACCCTGAAAAACTCGTGCTCAATTCTCAGTGTGCTGCCCGAGCAGCTGCCAAGCACGGTTAAGAGGTTTTTTGAGGAATGGAAAAGTCTTAATAAAAAACTTGATGAGCAAAAGGAGTACTCTGCTGGTTTGAAGGTTAAAAATATCGTAAAGGATGCAGAGACTGTCAAGGGTGTGAAAATTGTTTCAGATGTTTCAAAATCAGACATGGATGAGCTTGTTGCCCTGGCAAAAACCCTTATAAAGGAAGAAAACATGGTGGTGGTTTTAGGCAGCGACAAAAACGGGGGAAAGATTATTATTGCCAGAAGTAAAAACGTGGACATAGACTGCCCATCAATTCTGGAGGATGCTGTTAAACTCATCGGAGGCAGAGGTGGTGGCAGTAAGGATTTTGCTCAGGGAGGAGGACCCTTAGAGGGAAATATCTCAGACGCAATAAAAATTGCAAAAAAGAAAATAAAAGAAGTTCTAAACAAATAAATGAAAACAGAAATTAGGAAAAATTATTTTTCCCTACCTTTTTTGTTCCATTAAAAGCAAAGTGACGGATCCCACCTTGGAGGGGGTGCCTTTCAAGCAATCTCTCACTTCCTTCGAGGCAGAGCATCAGGCTCTTTTAGAATTGTTCTTTGGATAGATAAACACTGACGGTAAATTTTACTGATGCTCGTTCTAACAATGCTACCATCATCCACATAACAATTCTGTGTTAAGTTCTTTCAAATGTTGAAGATAAGCTCTTGTACAGCGTATTGCAACTAAAATGGAAAAATGGAGAAGAGAAATGGACAAAAATAACAATCTATAATTAGTTTCCCAGAATATTATACTTGAAGATATAGGAAGTATCATAAAGATGGATTGAAAATAAAACCAATATCTTAATGTAGTAATACCTCTTCTTAGGGATAGTTGTGCCTTTTTCACTTTTTCTTTAGAATACTCGTTAACCTTCTTTCGGGCAGGTATTCCTAACTTTGTCATCAAAAATAGAATAAAATCTACTATTAATACACAGATACTCATGATTAAAATTAGTTGGTAGTGTTCCATGTCCACACCTTACTTAATTTATTAAGTCATTATATTCGTATACCTCGTGCAATATCACGGGGCCTGCAAAAATGCGATTTACCTTTGGTAAATCGCTAAGCCGACTGATAAGTCGGCTATTTTTCTTCTTTTCCGCCAGCCGCTTTTCCCTTTTTTGAGGAATTGCACAGCAATTCCTCCTTCTTTTTCTTTTCCATCAACCCGAAGAAAACCATTTGGTTTTCTGAGGCAAACAGGAAAACATTTATGTTTTCCTGTGAGGCTTTTCTTTTAAGGGATTGCTACGCAATCCCTTCTCTCTTTTCTTTTTCGCCAGCGTTTTTCTTTTCTCTCTTAGAGAAAAGAAAAAGGCTGGTTGACAGCGATCCTGTGTTCCCGCGGGCTCGCGCACCGCAGTACAGACAGGAACGTGAGCAGGCTTAACTTCCGGGTTCGGAATGAGACCGGGTGAACCCTGCTGCTATGACCGTCAACCAAAAGGATAATAGAATATGGGTATAAATAGGTTTTTCTTTGGGGTGGTGAGTAAAACATAATTGAAGCATGAGCATCAGGAATTCATTATCTTATTGTTAGATTCAAATTCATTTAATATTTTCTGTCGAATACCCTTATTAAAGCCAAGTAGTTGTA
>JASEEW010000072.1 GCA_030019485.1 Thermoplasmatales archaeon
TAAGGCCCATCTGAGCTTCTTTTTGTTCTTTATTTTTACCATCCATTCAGGATGTAAGCTTGAGAGGAAATTTTTTTGGGAAAAGACAGTTGATTTTGTTTGCGTTTATCTGATTTCCATCAAAAACCTCAGCAGAGCAATCTTGCTTGGTATTTGGATGTGTCTAAATCCAAGGATTCTCAAAGATACAGACTCTGATTTGTCTCCTATTCTTAGTATCTCCTTATTCCTGTGTTTTAAAACAAAGGTTTTTTTGTTTTCAGCAAGAACATCAGCAATACCCTGAATTTTGTGGAGCATACCAAAAATCTTCTTTCCCCAATTCAATTTTGGTGTTTTTTCTTTTGTAATTCCTGCATCTGGTTTTTTTTTCAAGCTGTATCCCATGTTTTTCAATGCCAAAATAATAGGGTGTTTTGCGTCCCCAATATCCACAGAGAAAACATTTGAGTCAATGCTTAACCCTATAATGTCTTTTTCCTGCCTTAACTCTGCAGACATTGAGCCGTCTGTGATGAGATTCCATGCCTGGAAAACTGTTGGTAAACTCTGCAGCCGAAATTGTTTTTGATAAGATTTTACGTTGAAATCCAATGCTGCAGAGTTTAGTTTAATGTTCATGGTTTCTTCAGCAGTGAAAGTGAAACCGATTTCTCGCCATCAACGGTTATTGTGAGTTTATCAAACTTCACCTTAAGCGTTGTTTCCCTGTCCTCCAATGATTTAACGATGTTTGAAAGATGCGGTTTCCACTCTTTCACACCTGACAGAACAGTTGAAACAATTTCACCTTTTTTAGCAATTATTTCTCTGGCAACTGCCCTGAGCTTCGGGAGCTCTCCTGTAATCTCAGAAACAATCTTCTTTGCTTCAGATGCTTTTTCAGCAACCTTCAATCGTCTCTCAACGTCTTCTATTTTTTTTAACAGACCCTCAACCGTGTCCTCAGCTTTTCCCATTTCAATCACCGACTATGTTATAATACTGATGGTATTTAAAACCTGTGGGAAATAGGAAACGTTTTTCAATTAGAAAGGATATAACAGAAGGGGGAGTAGTTATGATCTGTCCTAACTGCAAATCCGAGATGCCTGATGATGCCACATTTTGCACAAAATGCTGGAATGTCGTGCCAGCACCTGTAGAGCCTGTAAAGAAGGAGAAGGTTGAGGAGGTTATTAAAAAATACGTTTCCGTGGCAGGCATCCCATTAATCCTGAAAATAGACACACATCTGAGCCTTGATAAAACACAAACAAATGCTGTGGAAGCCCTGAAGGAAAAGGTGAAAGAGGCTGAGATGAGGTTCGGTGAGGGGGCAGGCGGTTTCAAAGCATACCTAATTTCAGGTATCGCAGCATTCATCTCCAAACATTATGAGGAGGCTGTTGAACACTTTAACAGTGCAATAAAACTTGAGCCTGAGAGAAAAGAGGGGCATCACAACAAGGGCACAGCATTGTATTATTTAGGAAAATATGGTGAGGCAGTAGAATGCTTTGAGAAATCCATAAAAATTGACCCTATGCACGCCATTGGCTGGTACTCCAAAGCAATGGCACTCATCTACTCCAACAGGCTCCATGAGGGGCTGAAGTGCTATGAGAAGGCTGTGGAGATTGAGCCTGATCTGAAAAAAACCAGGTTCCCTTTTAAGAGGTAGTCATGAGAAGGGTTTTGGTTTGCATATTAATACTTGTGGTGGTTTTCTCATTGATGTATTCACCGGTTAATGCTGATGAAAATAAAATAAACATTTATCTTGAGGTGAATTTTGATGAGGAAAATCATGCAACCATTATATTTTCCATGGGAACACACATACCAGGCGGGGTCAGGCAGATACCTGCTAATGACTGGAACAAAGAATGGGCTGGGTACATCTCAACTCTCCCGAATGGAACCTTGGAAAAACATATTGCGACCCAGCTGAACAGCAGCACAGATGGTTTTGTGAAAAACGTTTTAGGTGTTGGGGGGAAGGTCACAGTTAACAGCATACTGGCGGCAAATGATTCAAATGGAATATACATAAAAATGAGGGCTATAATATCAGATACCACCCTGCACCCCCTGAGTTTCCTTGGAACAGAATATGGGGTGGAAAAAATTGATGAAATAGCCAATATCAAGGTAAAAATCACCAGCTCAAATGCAATACTTGAACCGCCTGTCATAGAGCTCATAGTGTTCCACTACAGGCTCCCGACAGGGGAATACATGGAGTATTCCTCAACTACAAATACAATAAATGTTAACACCAACCCTTTTTTCTCCCCGCTTGGCGCTTTTATTATGTTGATTGTTTTTGCAGTTTCCGGTATTAGTATATGCCTGTACGGCAGGAAATATATGAGGGGTACAAAACTCGGAATTGAGATGTGGGTTCTTGCCTTCATATTCTATTTCTGTGCATTCATCCCTCTGAGCATTTACTTGGTCTATGTTTTTATAGGGCTTGGGCTTGTGTTATCCTTTGCAAGGATGCTCAAAGCTATCAGGGTGAGCAAGCCAAAGGCAAAACCGAAAAAGACACCGGCATCAGTGTCCGGGGAGGCTGTGGAAAAATATCTTGGAAAACCAAAAAAACCTAAGCCAAAAAAAGCAACAGTAGATGAGGAAGCGGAGAGAGCATATATTGATTTATCCAAGTATTCTGATTTCAGGGTTATTCCAAAAACAGGGGAGGTTGTTAAAAAGGAAGAGGAGAAAAAGGAGGAGGTAAAGGAGAAGCCTAAGATAGACATTGCCTCGTTGCTGCAGCTGGGAAGAAAGAAGAAAGAGGAAGAAAAGGGTAAAGAGGAGAAAACATTTGTAAAGATGATGGAGAAAAAAGGATTTAAGAAGGCGGAGGATAAGGATGCCTGAGGAAAAACATGCCCAGACGCTCAAAATTGATAAGGGCATATCTACACTTATTGAAAAGTTTGACACGATAGCAAAGGCGCTGCGCACATACATAAAGGAAAACAGTGAAAAAATAGGTGGGGTGGATGAAAAACTAAAAAGTCTTGAGACGCGAGTGTCAAAGATTGAAACAACACTGGACAGGATTAATGATTACAATGCCAGAATTGCTAAGGAGATTGAAAACAGCAGCAATCTGGTAACAGGCGGGTTTTATGACCTGAAATCCAGGATTGGGGATGTGGAGCTGAATGTTTTAAGCAGTATGAAAAAGAAAAAGGAGGAAAAATGAGAGGAGTTAGGGATCAGGAGCTAGGGATTAGGGACGAACAAGTATCTAGGGAGCAGGGGTTAGGGTTTAGGGAAACAATCTCCCTATCCCCTAACTACTTGTCCCTAACTACTTGCCTTGCCCTAGCCCCTAACTACTATTCCCAAACTCCCCAGTTTACTAGTCGCATAAATTTATGTGTCTGCGAGGCTGGGGAGTTTGCCCTAACTACTGAACAGAAGGAGGAGGGAAAATGAGTGACATAATATCTTCGTTAGATGAATTAAAGCAGAATATTCCAAGAGGGGTACTGAAGAACATTCCAAACATAGCAGAGGATATTGAGAATGCAAAGGCCCTTGTGAAAAAACAAATGGAATATGAGAAGGATAAAAAGGAGATAATGGAAGCGCTGAAAAAACAGAATGAGGAGCTGAGCAGAGCAAACGCTACGCTGGGTGCGAGAGAAAAAAAGGTTTCGGAAGCAGAAACCTCATTAAAAAACATGCTTGAGAAATTCTCAGACATCAGTTTCAGGGTTCAGAATGTGGAGAAAAGGGAAAAAGAGGTTTCTGAAAAAGAAAAAAAAATTGGTGAGTTGGAGGAAAAAACAGGGGAGTTATTCAAGAAAAACACTGAGGTTTCAGCAGGCCTGGATGAAACCGGGAAAAAACTCGCAGTCCTGATGAATGAATGCAAGGAAATGCAGAAAAACCTGGGTGAAAGGGAGGCTGTTCTTACCAAGAGGGAGGAAAACATCAACAACTGGAAATCCCAATTAAATATGAGGGAGAAAAATATTTCTGCAAGGGAGGATGAGATTGTTACCCTCACAAACAAAAGGGATGAGCTGAAAGAAGAAATGACAGCGCTTAAGGCAAAGAAAACAGCAGAGTTCAAGGAAGCCGATGAAAAACTGAATGTTAAGGAAAGCGGGCTCCTTGCAAAGGAAAGGGAGCTTGCTGGCTACGAAAAAATGCTTTCTGACAGAAACGAAAGATTGACTGAAAGGAACATCAAACTTGATGATTATGAGAGGAAGCTTCAGGAAAGGGAGAAAAACATTGAGGAAACAAAAAGGGAGCTTGAAAGAAAAGAGGAGCATATAAAAATACTGAAGGCGCAGATAGAGGCGCTTGAGAAAAGAAAACTTGAGCTTGAGAAAAACCTTTCAGAGCTGAGGGCGAAGATATAATTGGTTTACATTGAGTGTTACGCCTTCGTTGAAATGATGATCATTCATATCAATCACTATAATCCACACTAAATACAGCCTTATTCCAATCAATCGTTAGGTTACATATTCCCGCAACTTCTATCGCCTTACTTTTTACATATTGCTTTGCGTCCTCAACATTCTCAGGATTTTGATGCTCCGAGCTGGTTGGTCGATAGCTCACATGAAAATCTCCATACTTGGTAGAATTATAAACCCAAGCGGATATAAGGATTTGTAATTCTGGGAAGTCATCAATGTACTTACGGCAACGTAATCCATAGTCGTCTATTTCAGGCCGATAATCAGGATCAAGATAGGTAGTTACGTTATATCCGTTATTTTCAAGATCCTGTTTAGCCTGAGTATAATTTATATTTGCTATATCATCGTAAGCAGGATCATATTCCAAAGTTATTAGACAAACATATCTTTTAGAATGGGAGTCAGGAAATAGAATACATCCTGAACTTGCTACAAGCAAGCAAACAAACAAAACAACAATTACAAACGCTAATTTATTTCTCATATTCCACCTCACTAACCTAATCATAAACATAGTCCCACACCGCCTCTGTTAGATATTCATTATGCCGCCAAGCTTTCTCTCCCTGTGATTGATAATCGTACTCTACCCATGTCCAAGCCTCATATACATTGTGGTCTGCGTCTTTGGTTTTATCGCCATGATGTAATTTTTCCATCCATGGCAAATGTGTTGATTTCCACTCAGTATTAACTTTAACTTTAGAAGGCCAGTAATTAGACAAATCTCCGTTATAAATATTATCGCCTTCGTATCCAACCCCCACAGATAGTTGATAATCATGTAATGCAGGATCTTCATCAGGATTTTCCTCAGCACTAGTTTTGTAGATATACACCCAATGACTAAAATCCTCAACATTCAAGGTAACACCTTCATCAAAATGATGATCATTTTTTCTCCAATCAGCAATACGCATGAGCGGAGGGTAGGGAATAGAGTAACCACGTATGCTGAGTATTAACTCGACAATCTGCTTTGTCTTGGTGAATCCTAGATACCAGAGTACATCACTTACTGATATGCTGGAACTGCCAAAAATAGTTTCTATCTTGAAAGAAAGATCAAAAGGTAAGACATCGCCCTTGCTTAGAAGAAAAATCATAATATCAAAAAAGTTGTCCTCAGAGCATTCAAATCCAACCTTAAGTTTACCAACATACGGGATTTCCGCTAATGTGACCCCTACACTAGAATATTTTCCACTCCACATAACCCTATGACCACCAGCATCAACATATACTTTCGGATGAAAGCCATCCTTGTAAATAGTGTCCCAGCCTTTTCCTCTAACATTGTGATGCAAATCATAATAACATTTTGTCGGCTCATGATTATTCATATCATAAACTATCCAGAAGTACCACCAGTCATGGGGATGAACACCAGCAGAAGGACAGTCATGATACGGATAATAAAACCAGTACTGGATGCCGAGCAATTCATGATATGGTGATGCGATATCCGTGGCTTTTAATACATTCATGTAAACACATGTGTGCTGTTTTTTCCAGTTAAAATCATGATTATAATAACCGTCACCCACCGAAGGATCATTATAACCGCCAACATGTGGGTCATATGCCACTCCATCATAAGGTTTACCATTATTACTAATATCCCTGTTGTTGTCAAAGAATATGCTGGTTGGAAACTCTTGGTTCACATCTTCATAAATCATGTGCGGCGCTAATTCTTTGGCTAACGGAGCCCATGTTGGCTCATTACTATTTGCTTCATATACCCTATAGTTTCCTGTTTCGCTCCAGCCCGTGTAGGGATAGATAACATCTGTAGCCCTGTTACTGCTGTCATACTTGACAAGTGTAGCCTCATACCCCATAGGATTTGTGTCAAACTTGACTTCAACGGCATCAAAGGAACCGTCCCCATCACTATCAGAACTAAGGGGATATGTACCAAGAGATTGTTCACCATAGAATGTGAATGTATCATCAGCATTCTTCACATTATATATGTTTTTTGAGATGAAGAACGTGTATCTATTATCAGATTGGCTTATTGTTATACTTCCACCGTCCAGCAGAGTATCACTATCTGTGTCAGGGTTTAAAGGATTTGTCTCACCAGAACCTACCATTCCATCATAATCTGAATCCTCAACACCATCACCTAGTCCATCATTATCAGAATCAGTATCTAATGCATTTATTAAACCGTCATTGTCTGAATCTATATTCCAGTAAGGCTCAGTACCATCATTTACACCATCACCATCAGTATCTGGGTTGTTTGGATCTGTTTCACCAACATCCCAGACCCCATTACCATTTGCATCTTCTGCAGTATCTAACAAACCATCAGCATCAGTATCCGCACCTAATGGATCTGGATCGCTACCATCCAGAGGATAACCATCATTATCAGAGTTAGGATCCAACGCATTGATTAGACCATCATTGTCACTGTCAACATTCCAATACGGCTCATCACCATCTATTAAACCATCGTTGTCAGAATCTGAATCAAGAGGATCCACAGCGTAATTAATTTCTATACCATCACTTAGACCATCATTATCACTATCCCAATCTAAATAATTAATTGTGCCATCACCATCAGTATCCGCTGTCAGAAAATTTTTTACACGATCTGACAAATAGTTAATCTCATCCTTATCATTGATACCATCGCCATCCGTATCAGCACGCAGAGGATTAGGATCCCAAAATGGGTATTTTGTGCTTTTAAAATACAAGGTTACATCTGAGTTACCTACTGTTGCTGTGCCTGCCCCAGAAATGTAGACTGTGAAGGTCCCTATAGTCTCCTCCAAGAAAGGGTCCTCCTCTTTTACAATAACTTGAACGGTTACCACACATGGAAGAAGTTTTGCCCTAGCAAATATCCATAAATATTTTGTTTCCCCACTATTAATACTCCAAGTACCGCTACTTGGATACCTAACATTATCTACGCGAATGTAGATTTCACCAGCACCAATATAGTCATGATCATCTATAACATGCATTTTTTCAAGCCAAACTTTGATAACATTGTTCGCAGGTCCATCCAACAACCCATCATTATCACTGTCAGGGTCAACAAGATTAATCAGTCCATCTCTATCTGTGTCCTCAACCCTAAAGTCGAACACCCTATCTGATAAGTACGTAACCTCATAAAAATCGGTCATACCATCATTATCTGCATTAGCTGATGTGGGATCAGGATCTGCGAAGAAGGATAAACTACTGGTGAAATGTAGAGTGACCTTATCATTACTTGCTGTGATAGTCCCTTCTCCATTAACAGATATGGTGAATGTTCCCACATAGTCATCCCACCACAGGTCATCTTCCCATACCCTAACCATAACAGTTATTGTAACCTGTTGATAATACTTAACGGCAATGAGTTCGTTTACTGACTTAGACCTACCACTGCTGATAGACCAATAGTAAGGATAACACTTAGGATACCTAACCTCATTATCCCCAACCAAAAGATAAAACTCGCCATCGGACCACCAAATACTATCGTCTAGAAATGGATCTGGAGTAAAAGTTGAGGAAACATCGATTTGCGTAATCCTTAACTCAATAACTTCATTTGTATTCCCATCAAAAAGTCCATCACCATCAGTGTCGGGGTTAAGAGGATCAGCTCCTTTTTTGTATTCTTCACCGTCCCATAAACCATCTTCGTCTGTATCAACCTTTTCTGGATCTGTTCCCAAAGTATATTCTAGATAATCATCTAAACCATCATTGTCCGTATCCTTTTCCTTGGGATCTGAGTTAACATGATAAGATGCTTTACCTATTGGGGAAACATCCCAGCCATTAATTTCATCACCATCATTCAAGAGATCGTTATCAGTATTCTGTTTAGTTAGATCCGTACCATAAATGTAGAGTTCATCCTGATTTATTAAGCCGTCATTGTCATAATCCTCTAATGGTGCAAAAACCTGAATAGAATATGTGTTTTCATTGTTGCTTTCATCTCCTTCCTCAATTAGCCCGTTGGGATTTTCTGGGCTGGGAGGATCTGCTACTATTTTAATTGCATGAATATCTGAGTAGGTTGGTGTCCAGGAAATGTTACTAACACTAAAACCCTTCATGGGGATATAGGAAATCGTTGAGCTCCCAATTTGGTTTTCTTCATCCCAAAAACTGATGTAAACTGTTCCACTCACGTCTGCTGTTCCCACATTTTTCAAGGTAACATTAATTATAGCCTCATGGTTACTAAGAGGAGTTTGGGGGCATAATGAGATACCTGCTACTATTAGATCTGGTGCTTCTGGCGGTGGGGGTGGCGGAGGCAATGGCAGAGGCTTACATATAACATAAAAATCTATGCCCCCAACAATGTCCCCAATATGTATAGGATTGTCCAAATCATACCAGGCATGGTACACATCAAGATAAGGATCATTAATGGGTGAGTAGCGTGTCTTATCTATTCTAAAACGTCCACCATCCCTTATCACAATAGGCGTATAAAAATAATGACAACGTGACAGTATTCTTACATCATCCAATGCCCTAGTGAATGTGAAAATATTCCCTAAATCCACAGAGCAGAGGTCTACACCTATAGCGGAAAGAT
>JASEEW010000073.1 GCA_030019485.1 Thermoplasmatales archaeon
GTTTACAAGGCGCTTGCTAAAAAGAAAAGGCGGAAATACTCAGGGCATGTGACGGAAATCGTAGAGCGATTTCCTAGCATGTTATGGAAAAATGCAAAGCATTTTTCCGTCGGATAAGAAAGGAAAGAAAAGAGCGAAGAAGGGAGTTAGTAGATAGGGATCAGGGGTTAGGGGCGAACAAGTAGTCAGGGATCAGAAGTTAGGGATTAGGGGAAATGGGAAAAGAACATTGTCCCTAGCTACTGGCTACTGGCCCCTAACTCCTGAATATACCCTAGCCCCCAACTACTAATCCCTAACTCCTTTACCTTAAACCTTACACCTTAAACCTCTACACCTTAAACCTTATATAACCTTACTACTTTTATGAGTTGAATGGTTCAGAAAGAAATTGAGTCTGTGAAGAAGGCTGAGAAGGAAGCATTGAAAAGTATAGAGGAGGCTGAGAAGAAGAAGGAATGGATGATAAAAAAGGCTGAGGAAAAAGCATCCTTGGAAAGGGATATGCTTATCTCCAAGGCTAAAATAGATGGAGAAAAACTGAAAAAGAAGACAGAGGAAGAAGCAAAAAAGAATGCAGAGAACATAAAACTTGATGCGGAAAAAGAAGCGAAAAGAATGGAGGGGAAAGCAAAGGAAAAAATCCCTGAAGCAGTAGATTATATTGTTAAAAAGATTATCGGAGGATAAAAAATGTTTTACCCTGCAAGGATGAAAGAGGTTTCAATTGTTGTTCATGATGACTGGGTTGATGAGCTTGTGAAAAACCTGCATGAGTCAGAGATGGTGGAAATCACTGATATGTACAAGTCTGAGAAGGACGTAAAAGAAATATTGATGCCAGGGGAAGCAAAATCTGAGGCGGGTGAATGCGCAGCACTCGGGTTGAGAATTGGGAGAATAACCGGGATTTTAAATGAGGAAAAGCATGAAGGTTTTTTGAAAAAACTTTTTTTCCCGGTGAAAACTGAAAAATACAGGGTTAAAGTCAGGGGTGTTAAGGAAATAATAGATGATGCGAAAAAGGTGCTGGAAGATATTGAGACAAAGGTGTTAAATGCTAATGAAGCGCTTGAGAAAAACAAGGAAAAAATTGATGAACTGATCGTTACAGAACAGCAGGTTTCATTGCTTGAGTCCCTGGATTTTGATTTGGATTTTATTGCTGAATCAGAATATGTTACAGTAAAAGCAGGTGTAACAGAGGATATAGTAGAATTGAAAAACAGGTTGAAAGGAAAATGCGCAGCATTGTTCTCGGCATCTGTGAATGAAAAAAATGAGAAACACGCAGTTTTGATTGTTTTTTACAAGGATGAAGAAATTGATTCAAGAAAGGTTTTCACAGAGTTTGATTTAAAACTTAAAGGCAGACCAGGAAAGGTTTTAGGGGAAATAAAAAAGGAAAAGGAGAAACTGAAAGAGGAAAACAGGGGAATAATTTCATTGTTAAAGGAGCTAAATAATAACTACGGAGAGGAACTTTTGATTTTGGATGATGAGCTTGACATTGAGAGAAACAGGAAAGAGGTCACTGCAAGATTTGGTAAAACAGAAAGCACATCTGTTATCATTGGGTGGACACCTGCAAAAAACGAAAAGGGTTTAACCATGCTTGTTGAAGGTGTGACAAACGGTTATGCATACTGCTCATTTGCCTGGCCTAAAAAACCTGAAAAGGTTCCTGTTTACATGGACAACCCAAGATGGGTTAAGCCTTTTGAAGCCCTTACAGAAATGTTTGCTCCTCCAAAATATGATGAGGTTGACCCGACAATGATTATAGCACCCATATTCGTCCTCTTTTTTGGTTTCATGCTTGGTGATGCAGTTTATGGTGCAATAATACTAATGATGGGGTTACTACTTCTCAGGGGTGCTGGCAGAATAAGTCCTGAAATGAAAAACTCTTCTATTTTACTATCAGCAGTAGGTGCATCAACAATTTTCTTCGGTATTCTTCAGGGTGGGTATCTTGGTGATGTCCCAGCACGATTTTTTGGGGTTGAACCGGAATGCCTGGTTAGTGGTTTGAAAGACCCAATAACCATACTCATGATTGCATTAATTATAGGGTTGATGCATATAAACCTTGGTTTGGTTTTGGCAGCACATCAGAACTACATTAAAAAGGATTACAGCAGCATAATACAGGACCAGGTGTCATGGTGGGTTCTGCAGCCATCATTTGCAGTAATTATTCTTCATTTTCTTGGATGGTGTTCTTTCCCATTAACAGTTGTTTATTTCGCAGGCATGGGACTTTTGTTCGGTCTTGCATTACTTATTATGAGAAAAAAAGGTCTTTTCTTCTTTGACTTCACAGGATTCATTGGAAACTGGCTTTCCTACGCAAGACTGCTTGCGCTGGGTCTGGCAACAGCAGGGATAGCAATGACAGTAAACATAATTGCCCAGATGGGACCAAAGCTCTACTCAAGAATAAACTTACCATTATCCTTAATAATCATCATAATAGGTGCGCTGCTGGGTGTTTATGGTTTAAAAAAGAAAAAGGGTATTAAATCACTGGTAATAAAAGCAGCCTGTGTTTTTCTTTTAACAGTTGGTTTATCAGTTGTTATAAAAATGCCTGTTTTGTTTGCCTTAATTGTTGGTGGAACAATATTTATTGTTGGGCATACATTCAATCTTGGAATCCAGGCGCTGGGTTCATTTGTTCACTCCCTTAGACTTCAGTATGTGGAGTTTTTCGGGCAGTTCTACTCTGGCGGGGGTAAAAAGTTTAAGCCTTTCAAAACAGATAGGAAATACACAATGGTGGAGGGATGAGATGGCAGTAGTTAGGGGTCAGGGGTTAGTAGTCAGGGAGAAACGGAGGGATAAAAAATGATAGGTATGGGTGCGTTTCTTGCGGCTGTTGGTGCTGGTCTGGCAATAGGGATAAGCGCTATGGGCTCAGGGATAGGCGTGGGAATAACAGGCGCTGCTGCATCTGGTGTTGTGGCACAGAAACCTGAAAAATTTGGCATGTCATTTGTGTTTCAGGCACTGCCACAAACACAGGCGATATACGGTCTTGTAACAGCAATATTTATACTGATGGGCACAGGGCTGCTTGGTGGAGGAGCAGAAGACATACCTGTTTCTGTTGGTCTTGTAGCAGTAGGATGCGGTCTTGCAGTTGGTTTCGCAGGACTGAGTGCTATTGGTCAGGGGATAGCAGCATCTGGCGGTATTGGTGCAGCCGCAGAAAAGCCGGAGATGATGGGAAAAGGCATAATGTTTTCAGCATTACCTGAAACCCAGGCAATATATGGACTGGTTGTAGCAATACTGCTTATGGGTTTCTCAGGCATTCTAACAAAGGACTATGGGGTATTTTTAGAGAATGATCTGACAGCAGTAGGTTTTGTTGGTGTTGCCTGCGGTCTTGCCATAGGCATAGCAGGACTGAGCGCAATTGGTCAGGGCATAGCATGCGCGGGTGGCATCAGTGCAACATCAGAAAAACCTGAGATGTTTGGGAAAGGCATGGTGTTTTCTGTCCTGCCGGAAACACAGGCCATATATGGGCTGGTTGTTGCAATACTGCTTATGGCATTCACAGGCATGTTCACAAAAACATTTAAGGTGGATGTTAATCAGGGCATGGCTGTTATCGGCGCAGGCCTTGCCATAGGCATAGCAGGAATAAGCGCGATTGGTCAGGGTATAACATGCTCAGGTGCAATAGGCGCGGTATCAAGAAACCCTGATGTCATGGGTAAAGGATTAATATTTGCTGTGATGTCTGAGATATTCGCAATTTTTGCCCTGGTTGTAGCAATACTTATCATGAAGGGTGTAGGGTTGATGTAATGAACGGGGTAGATAGAATTATTGAGAGAATAAAAAAGGAATCAGAGGCAAGGGTAAAGGAAATTTTGGACAGCGCAAGCAATGAAGCAGAAAACATCAGGAAAAGAAATGAAAAAGAAACAAAAAAAATGGTTGAAAAAATAAAACAGGGACATGAAAAAGAGGCGGATGTTATAAGAAACACGGTTATATCTGGAGCGAAGATAGAGTCAAAAAGAATACGGCTGCAGGTCAGAGAAGATATTATAAACGAATGCTTCAGGAGAAGTGAAAAAAAACTTATGAATGTGGAAGGGAAGGAGTATGAAGAATTCTTGAACAGGGGCATAAGAGAGGGGGCTGATGTTGTTGGTGAAAATGCTGCTGCAGGATGCACTGAAAAGGACATCAGGGTTGTTAAAAAAATAGCCTCAGCATTAAATGTTGCTGTTGATGAAAAATTCCTTAGCACAATAGGTGGTGTTGTCATCAGGTCAAGGGATGGAAAAATCAGGGTTGATAACACATTTGATGGAATACTCAGCAGAAACAGGGATAGATTGAGAAAAGAAGTGGCAGAAATATTGTTTGGTGGGTAAATGTTTGGACTGGATAACAGCACAGTGATAGTCTTCGGCATTGTTGGTGTAGCAGTGCTGATCCTGATTATATTATTCATGTCGTATTACAGGACCATTACCGCAATAGCAAACTTTGCCTACCCAAATGCTAAACTGAAAGCCATAGGAAACCCTTTCATAAACAAGGAAAGGCTTCTTGCTCTTCTGGAATCAAGGTCTGTTTCTGAGGTTTTGTCAAAGATAGAGGCAGAGGGATACAAAATTGAAAATGGGGATGTTGAGTACTCATTGGACAAAACACTCATCAGCCATATGGAAAACCTGGTTCGTTCTGTTCCTGAGGGAATCATGCCGTTGTTTAACGCATATCTGACAAAGTTTGATGCGGAGCAGCTCAAAAACATAATCAGAATGAAAAATAGTGGTGTTAGGAAGGAGTATATCCTGAAAAAGGTGTTGCCAGTGAAAAATCTTACACCCGAGCTAATCTCCGAACTTGCTGATGCCAGGGATGTTGAAACAATGGTACCAATGCTGAAAGAAACAGATTTTAATGATGCTTTTAAAACTGAGACTTATGATCCTGTTGAACTGGAAAGAATGCTGGACAAATATGTTTATGAAAAACTCAGAGCCTCAACCCTCAGGGTTGATGTTGATGTTGCACCCTGTGTTTCTGTGTTTGTTGGAAGATATGCTGATATTATGAACCTGAAGATTCTCATCAGGTCCAAGAAAATGGGTTATAGACCCGATGTGATAGAAACCCTTCTAATTGGGAAAGGCAGGGAACTGGCAGAATGGAAACTGCATGAAATAGCCTTAACAACAAATATTCAGGAAATCATATCAGAGACTGAAGGGACAGCATATGCCCAGTCCCTCAAGGAGGCCCTACCTGATTATGAGAAAACAGGGAGTGTTCACCCTTTTGAAGCAGCGCTTGACAGGCGTATGCTGAAAATGGTGTCAGCACTTTCAGTTGAGCATGGGCTCACAGCAGGACCGCCTATTAGGTTTGCTGTTGGAAAAGAATATGAAATCAGGAATATTAATGCAATAATTAAAGGTATTTCTGAAGGGGTGTCACCAGAGAAAATTAAACCATTATTGATAACGGAGGAGGTATTATGATAGCAGTTATAGGTGACAGGGATACAGTGATTGGTTTTGCGCTCTCAGGCGTTAAAAATGGAAGGGTTGCGGAAAACAAGGAAGAGGCAAAGGATGCTTTGAAAGAATTCATGGAAACACCAAATATCGGGATAGTGATAATAACAGAAAAAGTTGCTGAGCTAATCAGGAAAGAACTGGATAACTGGAAAAATCAGAAAACACTCTACCCTGTTATTGTTGAGATACCTGATAAAAAAGGGGTTATGGAAAGAGAGGACCGTATTGAGAAGATAATCAGAAGGGCGGTGGGTGTTGTGCCTGAGGAGTTGAGGGGATAAATATGGGCGTAATAACAAGGATAGCAGGACCTGTTGTGAATGCAAAAGGGATGAGAGGCTCCAGAATGTATGATGTTGTAAACGTCGGTAAGGAGAAACTCATTGGTGAAATCATTGAATTGAAGAATGATGTTGCCACCATCCAGGTGTATGAGGAAACATCAGGTGTAACGCCTGGTGAGCCTGTTGAAAGTACAGGGAAGCCTCTTTCCGTTGAACTTGCTCCAGGGCTTATCGGTCAAATATTTGATGGAATTCAGAGGCCGCTGACACTGATTAAAAACGCTACTGGCGATTTCATTTCAAGGGGTGTTTCTGCCAGCCCGATTGACAGAAAGAAAAAATGGCACTTTAAACCAAGCGTGAAGGTGCATGACAAGGTGAAAGCTGGAGAAATTATTGGTGTTGTTCCTGAAACACCTGTTGTTGAACACAGGGTGATGACAAATCTTGAAGGGAAAATCGTTGAGATTGCTGAAGAGGGTGATTACACAGTGGAGGACAGGATAGCAAAGATTGAAACAGAAAACGGCGTAAAAGAGCAGAGTATGTTTCATTACTGGCCTGTGAGAATACCGAGACCATTTATAAAAAAGTTTGATCCTACCATGCCACTGATTACAGGTCAAAGGGTTCTTGACACATTTTTCCCTGTTGGAAAAGGTGGAACAGCAGGAATACCAGGGGGTTTCGGTACCGGGAAATGTGTAACAGGTGAAACACCAGTACTATTAGCAGATGGGGAAATAAAACCTATTTCAAAAATATTTGCTCAGGCAAATGGGGATAGAGAAAAAAAACAGGATGAAACAATCATTCATCTAAATAAACCGTTGCGTGTTCTTTCGTTTGACGGAAAAAACATTGTTGAAAAAGAAGTAAATATATTGTATAAAGGAAAAACAGAAAAAGTGTATGGGATAAAAACAAGAACTGGTAGAAAAGTTAAGATAACACCGTCTCATAAACTTTTCAGGATTTTAGACTCAAGCATAGAAGAAATACCAGCATCGCAGCTGAAAGTGGGTGATTATATTGCATCGCCTAGGAAGATCGAAATAGGTAACAGGTATGTGAAATTTGATGTAAGATTTGATGCTCGTTGCATGGATAAAAACGTTTTGGAAAAAATGAAAAATATTGTTGACAAACTCACAGAAAATATTACAAAAAAAGAATTGGCTGAAAAAATAAATGAATCCTACTATAATCTCCAGAGTTATTATGCTATGAAAAACAAACCGCCTGTGAAATTTGTAAAAAAATTGTTTGCATTTGCTGGTCTTACATGCCCAAAAATAAAAAAAATCAAGGGAGAGACAAATAGCACACCTATTAATGTTCCAGAGATTATTGATGAAAAATTTGCAGAGTTTCTAGGATATATCATGAGTGAGGGAACAATAAAAGCAGGTCAAACAGTTGTTTTCTATAACAATGATAAACATTTAAGAGAAAGATTTAGTATACTTTTGAAAGAACTTTTTGGGGTTAATGGAAAAATTATAAAAGAAAAAACTGTGGGTGGAATATTGGTAAACAATGCTGCCCTTGCCAGATTACTTATTTCTTTAGGTTTTCCAGAAAAACAAAAATCTAGGAGTATAGGTATACCAAAGGAATTAATGGTCTCGCCAGAGAATGTTATTTTATCATTTCTAAAAGCATACATTAAAGGTGATGGATACATAGGCAGAACAGAAACGGAGATTGCGACAGCAAGCAGGGAAATGTCAACAGGTTTATCATATCTTCTTTTGAGATTAGGTGTGCTACATAGAGTAAAAACAAAAAAAATAGGGAAAAGGAATTATTACAGGGTTTTCATATCATCATTGGAAGCAAGCAAAATATGTGAAGAATATAAAAAAGAAAAATATTTTGATTCATTTGATGTTGTACCGTTCACATCAGAGTTTCTTAAAAAATTTGTAAACATAAGACATGAGTTAAAAAACTATATCAGAGGAGAAAACATGACTGTTAATAAATTTAACACACTTGCCCCATACATCAAAAGCAATCCTCATAAGGAAATCCATGATTTTAAAAACAAACTAAAAGCCATATACTGTGACAAAATAATAAATATTAAGGAGATAAATAAGAAAATAGATGTGTATGACCTTGTTGTGCCAGATACACATAATTTTGTCGGAGGAATTTATCCAATGATTTTACACAACACGGTGATCCAGCAGCTCCTTGCAAAATGGAGTGACGCAGACATTGTTGTTTATGTTGGTTGCGGTGAAAGGGGGAATGAAATAGCTGATGTTTTGCGCGAGTTCCCTGAGCTTGTTGACCCAAGGACAGGTGAACCACTTATGAATAGAACAATGCTTATTGCAAACACATCAAACATGCCTGTTGCTGCGAGAGAGGCATCTGTTTACACTGGAATAACGCTTGCTGAATACTACAGGGACATGGGGTATGATGTTGCACTCATGGCTGATTCAACATCAAGATGGGCTGAGGCTCTTAGGGAAATCTCAGGGAGGCTGGAGGAGATGCCTGGTGAAGAAGGATACCCTGCTTATCTTGCATCCAGATTAGCTGATTTCTATGAAAGAGCAGGTTATGTTCAGACAACAGGGGATAGAAAGGCGTCCATCTCTGTCATAGGTGCTGTTTCACCACCAGGGGGGGATTTCTCAGAGCCTGTGACGCAGAACACACTAAGGATTGTGAAGGTTTTCTGGGCATTGGACCCAGAGCTTGCAGACAGACGCCATTTCCCATCCGTGAACTGGCTTAAATCATACTCACTTTACCTGGAGCAGATGAAGGGATGGTACCATAAAAACATTGGTGTTGAATGGTTAAACATGAGGGGAAAGACAATGGCAATACTGCAGAAGGAAAGCGAACTCCAGGAAATAATACAGCTTGTCGGACCTGATGCTCTGCCTCCAAAGGACCAGATTGTTTTGGAGGCATCAAGGATGCTGAAGGAGGATTTTCTGCAGCAGAATGCATATCATGAAATTGACACCTACTGCCGTCAAAAAAACAGTATGAGATGCTCAGAATAATGCTAAAA